>JAIOSX010000033.1 GCA_021107345.1 Candidatus Aegiribacteria sp. | reverse complement strand
GGTCACAGGATGTGCCTGCAGGGGTGGACGTGGAGATGAACGAAATCTAGATTCACTGTTTTCTTCTAACTGATCCGGTTATGCCGGATTAAGAGAAACACCGCATTGCCGGACAATGGCGGTTGCCCGGTAAGCGAAGTTAAAAACGCTCGTCCCTCCGCCTTCAACAGGGACTTCAGCGATGGGAAGTGATCTATGAGCGGAATAATGGCTCGTAAGATAGGGATGACCCGTATCTTCGAGGAGAACGGAAAAGTCGTTCCCGTAACTGTGCTTGAAGCACAGCCGAATCCGGTTACACAGGTAAAAACTGTGAAAACCGACGGGTACGATGCACTGCAGATCGGATACAGAGTTCAGAAGAAGCAACGTCTGAATAAACCCATTCTCGGTCATCTGGAGAAAAGCGGGGCTCCACCGGTATCTCGGTTCTGCGAGGTTACTATGCCGAAGGAAGCTACCGCTGCTGGAGAATTCCTTGATGTATCAATGTTCAATCCAGGCGAGAAAGTTGACGTTACAGGCCTGTCCAAGGGAAAAGGTTTCCAGGGTTGTGTTAAGCGTCACGGGTTTGCCGGAGGCGACGCTACTCGCGGAAATAAATCTCACAGAGTTCCCGGTTCAATAGGCCAGTGTGCGACCCCGGGAAGGGTCTGGAAGAACAAGAAAATGCCCGGCAGGGACGGCGGAAAGAAAGTGACGGTCCGCAACCTCGAAGTCGTACAGGTCGATTCCGAGAAAAACCTTCTGGTTCTGAAGGGTGCGGTTCCCGGATCAAAAAACGGCTACCTTCTGATAAAGAAACATAAGTCGGGGGGTGAAGGATAATAATGGCTGACGTAAGAGTTTACACCATGAGCGGAGAAGAGGTCGATAAGACTGACCTTCCAGAGGAAATGTTCGCTATGAACGTCTCCACACATATTCTCTGGGAGGTAGTAAGAGCCGAATCACTGAATTCCCGCCAGGGAACCGTATCAACGCTTGGAAGAAGTGATGTGAAAGCAAGCGGCAAAAGGCCGTGGCGCCAGAAGGGCACCGGTAATGCAAGGGCTGGAACATCAGCATCACCCATATGGAGAGGTGGCGGAGTTACATTCGGACCCACTCCGAGAAAATGGAATATCAGGCTGAACAGGAAAGTTAGAAGAAAGGCTCTTGCCGGTATTCTCAGTGAAAGGCTTGCTGAGGGGAATCTGAGAATAGTCAGAGATCTCAAATCCAGCGGTAAAACCCGGGAAATGATTGAATTACTTTCAAATCACGACTGCTCAGACAGAAGAACAGTGATTCTTGTTACGGATACAGCCGGTGATAGCCTTGTTAAAAGGGCTTCCCGCAATATTCCCCATCTGAAAGCTACGAGCGCTGGAAGTGTTTCCATTCACGATCTGGTCAATTCTGAAGTTGTTCTCCTGTCGGAAGAGGCGATTGACCTGCTTAAGGGGAGACTGATATGAAGGACGCAAGGCAGATAATTATCAAACCACTTGTCACTGAGAAAAGCACAGTTCTAAGAGAACAATCGAATAAGTACTCGTTCCGCGTTATCCCCGGCGCGTCGAAAAGACAAATTACCGCTGCGGTAGAAGAACTGTTCGATGTGCATGTTACTAATGTCAGGACTATGAGAATGCAGGGAAAGAAGAAGCGGCTGGGCAGGAATATCGGCCGCAAACCATCATGGAAAAAAGCCATAGTTACCCTTGCCGCCGGTGATACGGTCGATTTCTTCGAGGGGGTGTAAATAGATGAGTATGAAGCGATGGAAACCGATCACTCCTGGAACCCGATTCAAAGTATCCCCGGGATTCGACGAGATCACCAGAGATCATGGTGAGAAGTCTCTCATGACACCCATGAAAAGTAAAGCCGGCAGGAACAGCAATGGACGGATCACTGCGAGACACAGAGGTGGCGGTCATAAAAGACGGTTCAGAAAGGTTGATTTTAAACGTGAGAAATTCGGTGTACCCGGCAGGATCGCGACAATCGAGTACGATCCCAACCGTTCAGCGAGAATCGCACTGATTCATTATGCCGACGGAGAGAAACGGTATATCATAGCCCCTGAAGGGCTTCAGGTTGGACATACAGTCATCTCAGGACCCGATTCGCCTCCGGAGAACGGTAACCATCTTCCGCTGGCAAGAATTCCCCTGGGATCAACTATCCATAATGTTGAGCTCAAACCAGGGAAAGGTGGACAGCTTGCACGGTCAGCCGGAACATCGATACAGCTAATGGCGCGTGCAGGAAGATTCGCTACATTGAAAATGCCTTCAAAGGAGACCCGTATGGTTCCGGTTAACTGCATGGCATCAATCGGAGCGGTTGGAAATACAGAGCATTTCCTCGTAGTACCGGGAAAGGCGGGAAACAGCCGGTGGAAAGGCCGAAGACCCCATGTCAGGGGAGTCGCAATGAACCCGGTCGATCACCCCATGGGTGGTGGAGAAGGCAAATCCAGCGGTGGACGGCATCCCTGTTCTCCATGGGGACAGCTTGCCAAGACCTTAAGAACAAGAAGAAATAAACCGTCTGATAAGCTTATTACCAGACGAAGACCCACTGGAAAAAGGAGGAAGTAGGCTATGGCC
>JAIOSX010000359.1 GCA_021107345.1 Candidatus Aegiribacteria sp. | reverse complement strand
TAAACTCCTCCGGCTCCGTCGTGTACTGTGCAGTACCTGATAGCAAAACCATTAGTTACAGCAACGGTTATGCACTCCTGCTCTCCTCCGTTGCAGGCTCTTCCAACATCGCACGAGTCAATACTAATATTGCTGCAGTCCCATACTCCGATACCGGAAGAAGAGGTGTTCCAGGTTGTACAGGCCTGAATGGTAATATCACTTGAAGCATCAACCAGAATCCCCATGGAGTTCATACCTCCGGTAACATTCTGTACCGTAAGACCGTTGAGGGTAATGTTCTGGCTGTCGGTAATCTCAAACAGCCCACCGAAATCCGTTGGAATCGTTACGCCGGTTCCGTCAATAATCACGCTACCGTCGCCATTGTTCGTTATAAGAATACCCTCGGAACTCAAGCTGATACTTACTGAAAGCGCAACTCTCTCGGTATAAGTACCTGCCATTATCCGCAGGGTCATGCCGGACTGCATCTGATTCACACCATACTGAATGGTTTTCCATGGGCTGTCCGAAGAACCTGAATTAGAATCATCCCCCGTTGTGGAAACGTAGAAACTCTCTCCCGCCGGATTTGAACTCTGAGGATTTGAACATCCTGCAGCCAGGACTGCAATTAAAAGGACCACTGCATATCTCACAAGAACCTCCCAATAAAGAAAAACAACCACTGCATTTCCGTATCAGAACAATAGCATCATAAACGCATAGGAGTCAAACCTTATTCGTTGTTCATATATGCAGAACTGTAGTTCCCTTTTTGGGATAATGCAAATTCGCTTCAGATGTCTCCCAGCCCCAGAAGGAGTCTTTCATAGTGAACCAGTATATTTGCATCAGGTACGAAGCTGAGGGTGCTGACAATACTCTCCTGCCGGTCTGTCAGCGGGAAGAGCATCAGGGTACGATTCTCAAGTTTGCATCTGGTTCTGAGAAGTGGTTTCCATGTTTTCCAGAGAGCAGCGATCTCTTCAGAAAGCATAGCTCCGTCACCCCAGCTGTACAGCACCGCCATTATCTCCAGATCTGAAAGAGTCTCTCCAACTGCATCTGATTCAATGGGTACAGTTGCATTCACGCACACCATCTCCCCGTCCTCGCGAAAGAAGATCAGGGCTTCACCGACGTGGTTGTAGTAGTCCCCGATGAATATCGAAGGATTACTCATTATCGATTCGTAATAGATGAAGACATCATCGTATCCCGTAGATGGATAGCGAATTTGATTTGCAGGAACCATGCGCCAGAAAGGAACGGCCCAGTCGAAGCAGTTCTCATACTCCGGTCCTGTAGTCACGATTGTTGCTTCCGTGGTTGCATCGGCTAACGGCTCGAAAGAGGTGATCGTCAGGTTCTCCCAGACGGCAGAATAATAAACCCCCACGTCAATCTCGTAAGCAAGCGAGTCCGGGTAAGGCAGCAGCAGGGTAAAGGAACCTTCGAGGATCCTCACAGTGAAAGTACCGGAGCAGTCAGCTCCGTAGAAATACACAACCGGAGCGGTAACCTCAGGCATTGGATACTCCTGGATGTAACCGAACTCGTCGATGTACCCGTCCGGGCAGCCGCTGGCTTTAAGGAAAAGCTCATCCATTTCTATTACGCCCCACTCATGTATGTAGACCATATCATCGGCCCATTCAGCCAGAAGCACATTTGCGAGTACGTATGCCAGCAGGATCATATCGGACCTCCCTTTAAAATCTCTACTGAATATACAGACATAAGAGCATATCATTCCATCCGGTACTGTTATTGTCGTAGATGAAATCCAGAAATGGAACAATCCACTCACCTTCCGTGTATATTTGTAAGGATAAACCATCTTCACTGAAAGGAAGTTCTGCATATGTTCAGATATCTGTTTCCGATTTTACTGATCGTGCTTCTCTCGGGAGGTGCAGCAGCCCAGGATTACAGTAACAACAGTTCGATAACAGTCACGGGGACCGGATACTCCAGTGCCGAGCCGGATGTGGCTCGAGTCATGTTCGGTGTAAACGTGATTCTCACGGATCCAGCCCAGGCCGTAAGCGAAGCAGCACAGCTTATTAACGATTCCATGGCCGCCGCCAGGAGAATGGGGGTTGCCGGTGACGAGATGCAGACAATTTCGTACAGCATGTGGACGCAGGAAGAGTTTGATGACTACTCATACGAGTACACAGGTAGGATGGAATACAGTATCACTCACACGATACAGGTAGACATAGAGGACATCGAAAACGTCGGCGAAGTACTTGCTGCGATTGTTACTGCCGGCGCCAACCAGATCAACAGTGTTACCTTCATCGTGGATGATACTTCTGAGATGAAGGAGGATGCCAGGCGCAACGCGGTTCAGGACGCGATTCAAAAAGCCGAAGTAATCGCCGATGAACTGGGTATCGAACTCGGAGAACCAACCTATGTATCAGAATACGATTACGGTTACGATCCTTACACATACTACGACCCTAACCTCAACTACGGTGGAGGGCTTAACTATTCCGTTACAGCACCTTCCGTCACACCCGGCTCCTACGTGGTTTCTTCAAGTGTATCCGTGACGTTCGAGATACTCAGATAAGAGATCTTTCAATCGGGGGATCCTCTATCCGGTGGATCCCCCATAAATTCTATCGTTAACCTCAGCAGCATTCTCTCCCCGTTGACAGGGATAGATGTGACAATCGCAGTGATAGAGCAGGTTGTAACCGATTAGTTAGAAGCAAATATTTTTCTCAAAGAAGATATAATCTCACACTCAGTCGCTCATCGGATTGAAAGCTCCCACTTCCGTGAACTGGAGCCTCTTGTCATCACTGAAAATGGCCTGGAAGATCTGCTGTTTTTCGGCAGGATCATACACTAAGTAGTACCACTTTCTGGCCGAATCAAACACTTATTGACTTTCTGCTTATTAGAGTAATTGCAACTTGTCCGGTATCATATTCGTGCGGATTGAGAATTGTATTGACAATTAGCACAATGGTTCGTTAAATGCCAGTACCGTTTGCTGTTCATCGTTACTGTAAGTAACTGACAATATCCTCAATAAGATCACATAGCTCTTCCGAATCAAGGTTACCTTTATTATGAAACAGATGAGAATGCCTGGAATATTCAGGAACCGCTTCCTGAAGACGAGGTAAAACGTCAGCCAATACCAAATTCAGCTGAGAGGCCGCAACTCTTGGAGCTTCGATAGCCAGCCTGGGGTCATCCAGTGTTTTCCAAAGCATCTCCAGCGACCTGAATGCTACAGGCCAGTTGATCCATCCCGGCATGTCTTCAGTGTACCCAAGAAATCGCTTCCAGGAATCGCTCTCCAGGCTGTAGAGGGTTTCACGACCGCTGATCCTTCTATTGAATCCGCCAGAACCATGCAACTCATTAAGAGTATTGTATATGGTTTTAGAGTTATAGCCTGCGGATGATGCAATCGCTGTAGGATTAGCCTCTTCATGCGTCAGAAGGTAGGCGATAACCTCGCACCTGGAACTCACTCCGAAGAGAGCTCTCAGTTTCAGGATGAGATTAGCAGGAATCCTGTGATCAAATGTCTCAGAGACATTTCTTAACTTAACAACATTTCTGTTGAAGCCTGTTTTACTGAAGAATTCATCTTTCTCACCTATCTGTGGGTGTGGTTTTCCATTCTTGAGATAGAAAAGAGGTTCACCGATCAGTCCATTCTTTCGTATCTCCCGGCTCAGTCTTTTCCATTTGGCTTCTGTAGAGGGTTTCATCAATACATTTGCAATAGAAGCAAGAAGAGCCTCGCCGGCAAAGTTCTCGCGCTTATTGATTGTCTTGAGACGCTGAACATTCAAGAACCGCTGGTTGATAACCAGCCAATCAATCATGGAATCGAAAACACGGGCTTCGTACCTGCCTATTTCACAGGTAAACAGCACAAGGGCCTCCGGATCAAGAATCCATCTCCTGGAAATACCTGCATTTCCCATTACGCCCATTGTGGTCCACTGAGACCAGACAAGGTTCAGCATCCCGTCCAGGATTCGAAGCCTACAGTCCTGCAGCGACATCGCCATATCCAAGTTGCTGAAGCATTGAAACCAGTATCAGTCTGAATCCTTCCGAGGGATCACACTTCATGCACCATCTGGCTGCGTTCCTGATTTC
This sequence comes from Candidatus Aegiribacteria sp., assembly GCA_021107345.1. Next base: position 2,111 of record JAIOSX010000359.1, on the reverse strand, counting down.
CGCAGAAGATGGTTTCAGTGCTTCAAGGTTATCAACATGCACTCCCAGGCTGTCCGCTGCGGCAAAGACTTTAAAAAATATCTGGTCGATCCTGTCAATGAAATAAACAGTCAGATGAGAACCGTAATCCTTCCTGTGTGCTCTAGTGAAAAGTCCGTCAGGAAGACCTGTCTGGAAGAGCCCTCCTTCATCACTGCTGGGTCCATTGTTCAGCCAATGCTTCGTGAGTTCAAGCACCAGGGCTACTTCACGAACAGCTTCGATCAGGTAAGCGGGAAATGGGGCCGGACTTACGAGATGTTCCGTGGAATCAACCAGAGCAAGAACATCAACATCCCGGGTGGTTCTGTGGACAAGATCCATGGCTATGAGAGCCGAACCGCCACAAACCACCAGCCTGACAGAAGGCGAATCATTCAACCGCAGCCGTCCATCCAGCATACCAAGTGCCTCATCAAGACCGGAATCATCGAATTTCAATAAATTCTACTCCAAACAATAGCATTTGTTGTCCTTATTATATGTACAACAAATACTAGTGTCATGTCAATGGCAGACCGTGTCCAAAACGCCGCTGGATCAAATACATTTCATGATGAGTGAATTATGAAGCGTACGGCAACATCTCAAAACATCCTTTTGATAGGATAATTGATGGATGCGGGCTAAACATTGAGGACAGCTCATAATGAATCTGCAGGTCAGAAATAAACATCATAGAATCTGCCGACCTTGTTTACAAGGTTATCGGGACCGGCTTCGGTAGAGAGAAACAGAAAATAGTCATAAGTATGGTAGCTGTCGTAGACATCATCTATCAGGAGGTCTATCCTGCCATCCCGGTCCAGATCTCCCGCCCAGACAATAGCGATATGATTCCCGAAGTCCTCCTCCCCCGGATAGGTATCGGAGATATGCTGGCAAAGCTCACAACTTTCAAGGAACAACCCCTCTTCGGTTGTGAAAAGCCTCGCTTCCACAATTCCCTCAACATCGATAGAGATGGACGTGTCAGAGTTCAGAGGTAAGTACTCATGTATGGCAGTCGGCACCGGTCCAGAGGTAAAAACCGGCATGGAAGAGGTTAGGATGAACAATGGCTCCTGTGTCTCACCGGTGAACTCCAGTATCCATCCTGCGGGACGCTCTCCTTCATACACGATTATATCTTGCAGAATAAGCTCAAAATCAACAGGTCTGAGCATACACCCGCAGCCGGAATCAAAAAGTCCGAACCAGTCATCTTCAGCATTAATGTTTTCATCGTACACGATTGTGGACGGGATCATCCTGTAATCGATGGGCTCGATCTCATGGGTTTCCCCAATAAGCACCAGGCAAAATAGAGCTATCATACCAATTCCTCCTCAAATTTCTCTGATCTTTTTCCAGCATTACTACTAAACCTTCCCGTTCTACAATCACTTCTTAGCCCAACTGGATGGAATTATGACCAGTTTGGGTTTTCATGTCATTAGAGAGAGGAATACCTGTGATCCTCCGATGTACCTTCATTTACAAACGGTCATCTGACAGCCTGCAGCAGTCGTTTGCTCGAAAGAGCATTTGAGCAGGTGTTCCTTAATGTCGAATGAACACATTCATGACATGCTGTCAGTGATGAACTGTATACTTGATGGAGGCTACCCTTATAAGGGTTTTCCGGTTATTCTAGCTTTCAGTTAGTTTATAATGAAATACCAGGAATATGTCCTCCACTTCACATGGTTCGGCGACAAGTCCTGTATAGTCGGGAGCTGTGCTGTGCTTCACTTTCAGGCTCATTTCCCCTGTGATATCCATTTCTTCAAGGTTAAGTCCTGCATCGATCACATTTATTGTTGCCTTATGTAGCCCGCCATAGCTGTCATTATGAGGCATGGTGATCTGCGAAGATGTAACGGAATCCTCATCGAAGTTAATGTAGGATAAGACCATGTAATAATCTTCAGCCTGAGTGCATCTGGCAAACACTTCAATCTTCATCACAGTAATATCCCTGTCCTGTGTAAAGAAGGGGAAGCGGTTATTACCAACGGTGAAGTTCAAGATCTGTTCCGTACTTTCAATTGCAGGATAGAGGAACCTGTGCCACTCTGCCGGGAACTCAT
>JAIOSX010000129.1 GCA_021107345.1 Candidatus Aegiribacteria sp. | reverse complement strand
GACAGATGTCCCCACTCATGGTCTCTGGGGGATTGAGCTCAAAGAAAGACAGCTCATCAGCCTTTATACCGATGTTTCCGGACTCAGAAGCCTCTTCTGCATTCGGAGTCTGGTTTCTACCTCATCAGGACGATCCTTGCGGTCGAAGCCTCTGCGTCCCCTGTGAGACGAAGAATGTAGACGCCGCTGGGAAGTGGATTTCCTGTAATATCAGTTCCATTCCAGAAAAGAGTGTTCCGCCCAGGTGCAACAAAACCCGCATCCTGCCGGTGAACCAGCCTGCCGACCAGATTGAAGACTTCGAAGGTGATGCAGGTAAGGTGCGGGGAGTCGAACGCTAATGTCATGTGGGAAGCGAAGGGATTGGGATAAACGCCTGTGATGTACAGGGTCGAACGCGGAACACCTGAGCCAGGCTCCTGTTCGATTGAAGAATCGCAATCCCTGAGGCCAAGGCTGTGGAGCCATCCCCCCGCCACGGCAATATAGCCGCTGTTCGGCTCGGGCACTTCGCACTGGCCCCAGTATTCCCTTCCCCATGCCACGATGGAGCTGTCGGCCTTAAGGCCGAGACAGTGCTGACCTCCTCCGGCAATTGCCGTGAATCCGCTGTTGGGCAAGGGAACGTTGCACTGGCCGTAATTGTTGCAACCCCAAGCCAGAATGAAGCCGTCCTCCCTCAGGCAGATGGTATGAAAGTGACCCGCCGCCACCGCCATGAAACCTTCATTGGGGTCGGGAACGTTGCATTGACCGTAGTTGTTACTTCCCCAAACCACGACTGAGCCGTCCTCCTTCAGGCCCATACTATGGTTGTATCCCGCCCCTACCGCCGTGAAACCGCTGTTTGGCTCGGGTACATCGCACTGGCCACTGAAGTTGTATCCCCATGCTACGATGGAGCCGTCGATCTTCAGACCCAGGCTGTGATTACCGCCTGCCGCCACCGCCGTGAAACCGCTGTTGGGCTCTGGTACATCGCACTGGCCGTATTCGTTCGGGCCCCAAGCCACGATAGAGCTGTCGGCCTTCAGAACTATGTTATGGTAGGATCCCGCGGATATCGCAACGAAATCCTCGTTGGGTTCGGGTACATCGCACTGGCCGAAGTTGTTGTCCCCCCACGCGACGATGAAGCCTTCCTCCTTCAGACCTATGCTATGATAACATCCTCCCGCCAGCGCTATATAACCGCTGTTCGGCGAGGGTATACTGCCCTCACCGAACTCGTTACTCCCCCACGCAATGATTGAGCCATCGGTCTTCAGGCCAAGGTTGTTGGAGTATCCCGCTGCCACAGCAGTGAAATCACTGTTGGGCTCGGGAACATCGCACTGACCGGCTCCATTCCACCCCCAGGCAACGATGGAACCGTCCTCCTTCAGGCCGTAGCTGTTGACACCTCTTGCTGCAACCTCCGTGAAACCGCTGTTGGGCTCGGGAACATCGCACTGACCCTGGCTGTTGAATCCCCAGGCCACGATGGAGCCGTCGGCCTTCAGACCGAGACTGTGGGCAGTGCCAGCAGCCACAGCTATGAAACCGCTGTTGGGATCGGGAACCTCGCACTGGCCGAATCCATTCCACCCCCAGGCAATGATGGAACCATCCTCCTTCAGGCCGAGACTGTGGTCATTGCCTGCCGCCACAGCCGTGAAACCGCTGTTGGGGTCGGGCACTTCACACTGACCGTAGTTGTTCGCGCCCCAGGCCACTATAGACCCGTCGGCCTTCAGACCGAGACTGTGGTTTGCTCCTCCGGCCATCTCCGTGAAACCGCTGTTGGGCTCGGGTACATCGCACTGGCCATAATCGTTTTCCCCCCAGGTCAAGATGGAGCTGTCCGCCTTCAATCCGAGGCTGTGATTCCCTCCCGCAGCTACAACTATGAAACCGCTGTTGGGGTCGGGCACTTCGCACTGACCGTAGTTGTTCGCGCCCCAGGCCACTATAGACCCGTCGGATTTCAGCCCCAGGCTGAAGCTGCTGCCTGCCGCCACCGCAACATAATCCTCGTTGGGTGGACCATCTGTAACGTCGCACTGTCCCGTATTATTGAATCCCCACGCCAGGATATATCCGTCTTGGGCCTGAACGGTCCAGAAGGCACCCAGCAGAAGAATGACCAACATAATCCTTGAAGTTCTCATAAAAACCCCCTTCGCATACCGGGCCATCAATCTCTTACACAAATAATTACCCTGGACCTTTTTCTTGTCAACCAAGAAACTGCAGGTCATCATGCAGCCGCAAACATCCGGAATGATATTCTTCCTGATCCCGAGGCTCATGATTCTTCTTTGCGGAGAAGCCGGTGGACAATGGGGGATTGAGCTCAAAGAAAGACAGCTCATCAGCCTATATATCGATATTCCCCGACTCAGAAGTCTCCTCTGCTTGCGGACTCCAAGGATTCAGTTCTCTTGGATCAAAATCAGATCCGATTCTTATGATTCAGTACTCAATGCCCTGGAGAATACTCGCCCACCGCGAAGTACAAGTCGAGAATGCTGCAATTTCTGAGAATTTAGAAAACTGGCGGAGAGGGAGGGATTTGAACCCTCGGAGACGTAAATCTCATACGCTTAGCAGGCGTACGCCTTAAGCCAAACTCGGCCACCTCTCCGCTTATTGAACGGGACGGAATTATTGTAAAGTAAGTCCTGCTGGTCAAGGCACATTCCCCATCGATGGCGATTTAACTATAAATATCATGTCATGCAGCCTGGACTTCGAATAGTGATTGGAGAATGAATTGCCAAGGGTACATCGTCTGATAATAGGGATTTTCGGGCGTATCAACTCCGGGAAGAGCACGCTGATGAACCTGCTTACACAGCAGGAAACCTCGATTGTTGACGCTGCTCCCGGAACAACAGCCGATATTAAGAGTGCTGTCATGGAGATCCATGCTCTGGGCCCGGTACGTATTCTGGATACCGCTGGACTGGACGAGGAAAGCGGTCTTGGCAAAAAGAAGAGAATGAAAACCCTTGCAGCTCTCGAGGAAGTTGACCTGGTACTGCTTGTAATAGACCCTGTGCAATCATTTCTTTCAGGTAATCTTGATGTTGAGGATTCGGTAGCTTCACTTACAAGAAGCCTTCGGAAAAGGCTTGCCGTTGTGTACAACATTCATGCGGATTTCCCGGAACAACTGTCCGGAAGCGGGGCGACCCTTACAGAAACAAAGGAGCATTGCAGGTCGGTTCTCCCTGACAGAGCCGGAACGAATCATATCACCCTTGACCTTTCTGAGGAAGCGAATTCTGCCGAACTTGTGGAATTCATCGAATCCTCCAGACCTGAAGACGGGAAAAAGGTTGATCTGCTACCTTTCACAAACAGTCAGTCACCTGTTCTCCTCCATATTCCACTGGACGAGGAATCCCCCGGAGGCAGGCTTCTCCGCCCACAGGAAATGGCCATGGAGTACCTCCTGAGACTGGGTATACCTATCGGTCTTTATCGAACCGACCTACAACTTGCCAGGAGCGGTTCAAGTACGATCTCCGAACTGGAACAGAGTAAATTCACTGAATTCCTTGATTCCATAGGGTCCGGCTCTGGCGTTCAGCTGGTTCTTACCGATTCTCAGGCAATCGATATAATGAGCAGATGGGTACCTGATGATATCGCTCTGACAACTTTCTCGATAATGATGATAAACAGTACGTCCGGAGGAAACCTGCCCCTCTTCGCACGGGGTGCGGATGCACTGGATCAGTTGAAGAAAGGTGATAAAGTACTGATAGTTGAAGCGTGCAACCATGACAGAATCGCTGAGGATATTGGAACGGTACAGATTCCAGCCAAGCTTATGAAAGCCTGCCCGGGTGTTATTATCGATCATTCCTTCGGCAGGGAATTTCCCGCGCCTGAGAAACTGGCGGAATATGAATTAGCAATACATTGCGGAGGATGCATGATAAGTGCTCAGAAGTTATCCGCCAGAGTATCCCGGCTTGCCGGAGCCGGTGTTCCGGTTACAAATTATGGTATAGTGCTGGCATGGTTTGAAGGGCCGGAGATCCTCCAGAGAGTTCTCAAACCCTGGAGATAGGAAAGGATTGATTCAATGAGAATAATTTTCTTAATAACCATTATTTCACTTTGTCTTTATGCAGCATGCGGTGAAGAATCGGAAAATGAAGTTTCTCCTGATGGAGCTTCGTCAGTGCCGCAGGATTCAGCGGAGATTCAGGCAGAGCATCATGCAAGCCCGCAGGATACGGTAACCGGTTCATACAATCTTATTGATGAAGCTCGGTCAGTCACCAACGAGGCCAATGCCAGGACAGAGGAACTTGAACAGTTGATGGGAGACATGTAATTGACCTTATTTATTCTGATTTCGCTTCTCTTCAACATTGGTGTACCTGTATACAACCTTCCCGCAACATCAGTATCGTCTGACATCATCGTAGTGATGATGGAGAACGGCCTGCTGCCGGAAGAACCATGGGAGGGCATTACGCCCTGGCAGCGTGAAGAATTCTGGTCACTTGCCTGCAGTGGGATGATGATCCAGAGGGCTGGATGGTCCGGATACATCATAATATGTCCATCCGGTGCAGGAGGAGAAATCCTTGAGACCGCCCTGACTCTCGCTTCAGCTGAGTGTGTACCCGATAATTCAGCCCTTCGCGCAGGTCTGCAGCTGGCTCCCGTATCTGATTGTTCTTCAACAGTTCTTCTGTTCAGTTCCCGGGGCAACGATACTTTGCCCGACAATCTCCCCTTGAGAACCAGTCAATGGCTTTCGCTGGAAGCTGACACACTCATGGTAAATTCTCCGGAAGAGGGAAATGCTTTCTTCTGGACCGATTTCCCCGACTCCATCGATTTGTTATCAGCAGCCTGGAGGGGCGTTGGAACGGAGATTGTACCTGCCGGCAGTGCTTCGGTTAAACTGGCATTCACCTGTGTTCATGGAAGTGTACCTTCTAACCTTTCGGGAATTAATATTGAACCCCACCTGCTGGATACTCACTACATGGAAACATGGGGCAGGGCCATCTCGTCTGTTGAGAGCCTTATAGTGGATCTCTACCCCCTGAGAGAAGATTCGGATCACCTTCTCTGGATCAGGGGAAACGGAACAGAAAAACCGTGGAGAACCTCCCCCTCACCGCTTCCACCTCCATCCGCTCGATATCAGGTTGAAATGACCATGCATCCGATTGCAGAGCATCCTCTCAGAGATTTTAACGCCTCGAATATCCCCTTCGCAGTTGAAATAAAGCTGCCCGGATGTCTTTCCGATCCGCAGCGGGGTCCCGTAATGAAAGCAATTCTTGAGCGGATAATCGGAAGGGATGTTCTTTCAGGATTTGAGAATGAAATTCACTTTGATGTTGAATACGATATCATGGGAAAGGTCTCCATATGGCTGATAAACGGAGATGGATCTGCAATTCAGGATACTCATAGATCTGAAGTGTTTGAGAGACTGCGTAATTCCATACTTGTTCCTCCGGGCAATACCCTGATAAGCAACGCAGTAGTCAGGGCTTCCTATCTTGAGGGAGAGCCTCTGGATTCAATCGGTGTAAGGGATGTTTCGATGGAACTGATGAACATAGTTTATCCGGATCAATAACCGATCATTAATTATTATCGAGGTGGTGTATGAGAATCAGCAATTTTGACTGTCCTTCCTGTGGTGCGTCTCTGAAGGTAAAAAAAGATCAGGAGATGATTTCTTGTCCTTACTGCGACAGCACTGTAATGGTACCGAAATCAATCTCTTCCCAGGAGTCATCAGGTCATACACCAAAAACTAGAGTTGTTATGCCCCACATGATGATGGATACAGGAAATATTCGCAGTTCCTGCACCAGAACAATTGTTTCCGTTGCAGTCTTTCTTCTTATCGGGTTAGGTGCTTTCATCTTCTACATGATGAAATCCTCTGATGTCAGGAAGATACTTCAGGATACAGTTTCGGATATCACCGGAGAGCCGAACATTCCGGTAGTTCTAGAGTTCGGGGGGGAGGGTATGGGATCAGGTTATTTTCAGGACCCTGAGCAGATATGTGTCGATCCAGAGAGAAAAATATATGTCGGAGAGAGTCAGACTGGCAGAATTCAGATTTTCGATGCCAGCGGTTGTTATACCGGGCAGTGGAATTTCAGTGAGTCCGATGATATCTACCTTTACTCTATGGCTCTTTCAATAGACGGCTTGCTTTACATGGTCTATGACAGCGAGCTTTACATTCACGAGGCTATAACCGGAGAGCTTCTTGATTCGCTGCAACACCCTGACGGATGGGGTTTCAACGATGTAGAAGTATGTGATGACGGAAGTATCGTGGCAGCATGGCACTGTAACCGTGATGACATCATCAGATTCTTGCCCGATGGAAACATCGATTTTCTGCTTGAGGAGGCCATCAGCAGCCAGAGCGGAGACTCGGAACTGAATACGGATATCACCGTGGATGGATTCGGCAATATCTTCGCGTACGGTTCTTTCAATGAAAGCATTTTCAAATTCAGTCCAGATGGAAGGTTCCTGAACAGGTTCGGCAGTGATGGTGACCGCCCCGGTCAGTTCACGTCTCCTTCAAGCTTCTGCATTGACCCCCGGGGAAGACTGTGGGTGAGCGACTTTGGAGACCTGATCGTTTTCGATAACAATGGGACTTACCTTGATACATTCGATCCGGGCACGACACTTTTCGATATGGTTATTATTAATGGTTACCGGCTTTACGGAATTACGAACGATGATACAGTTATTCAGCTGGACCTTTCAGAAGCCATGGAAGATCTCTGATTCGATGCCTTATAAAGAGAGAGGTATAAAATGACGGGTATATGGGAGCAGATAAAGGATATAGTGGCAATGTACGGGCTGAATATCCTGGCCGCAGTGGTCATATTTATTGCAGGGAAGTTCGTTGCCGGAATCATCAGGAAACTGATCCGCAGAATTATGCAGAAACAAGAAATTGATGCAACTCTGACTGGATTCATCGGCAGCATTGTTTACGCTGGTATTATTGCATTCGTCGTTATTGCAGCTCTTTCCAAGCTGGGTATTCAGACCGCATCCTTCGTCGCGATTCTGGGAGCAGCAGGACTGGCCATAGGCCTGGCTCTGCAGGGTTCCCTCTCCAATTTTGCAGCTGGTGTCCTGATGATAATCTTCAAGCCTTTCAAGGGTGGGGACTACGTCAGTGCGGGGGGTTCTGACGGTTTCGTAGAGGAGGTGGGGATATTCACAACATCTATCCTGACCGTCGATAACAAGCTCGTAATCGTACCAAACTCCAAGATAATGAGCGACACCATAACCAATTATTCAGCAAAGGATACCAGGAGAGTGGATATCGTCGCCGGGGTAGGTTACGATGATGATATTGACAGTGTAAAGGATATACTGCTGAAGATACTGGCAGGAGATGAAAGAATTCTCAAAGATCCTCCGCCATTCGTCGGGCTGCTTGAAATGGCTGACAGCAGCGTAAACTTCACAGTACGGGCATGGGTGAAAACGGAGGATTACTGGAACGTGTTCTTCGATACGAACGAGAGAATAAAGAAGACATTTGACGCTGAGAATATCTCCATACCCTATCCTCAGCTTGATGTTCATATGGACAGGGAGTGATCTGTAACTGAAGCGTACTGCGCAACGTATGAAGGGCTGAAAGACGCCTCTGCTGCTATGAACAGAGGTTCAGGCGATTTATGAATAGTGTTGCAAGTGCTCTGAGAAGTGAGTATTTTAAATAATAATGGATATGGTTAATTACTAACAGAAAAGGGGGGTTCTACTTTATGCGTTATGTAATGTTTTTACTTCTTATGATCATACCTGTCGCAGTATTCGCGCAAAGTATTCATCAGGTTGATACTGACTTCAGCAGTGAATGGGAAGCCACAGGCTTTAATAACGGCAGGGCCATGGTCAGAGATGCCGATGGCTTCTTCCATATCGTGTACCATAGCCAGGATAATCCGGATTCCGCGCCAGGTGGTTTCTGCGATATCTGGTACTCGCATACACTGGTTCCTGCACCTCCCATCATTTCAGCTGACTGGGCGCCTGCTGTTAAGATCGTCAGCCTCCCGGGCGATGACCGATATCCGTCAATAGCAATTTTCCACGGTTCTGCAGGTGTTTCCAATGATATCGATTGGCTTCACGTTGTCTGGCAGCACTGCGATCCGGGTGGTGTATACGATATCTTCTTTTGTTCAAGTCAAAATGCACTTGTTCCTCCTCCGGATGCCTGGAATGCTCCGATACCGCTTCACATGAGTGCTCAAAATTCGCTTGTTCCGGACATTGATGTTTCATTGGGGAACGGACTTCATGTTGTCTGGCAGGAAGAGGATGTCGATCCTTTCTCTGAGATCTATTATTCGCGGAGTGTGAACAATGGAGTTAACTGGAGTGGTGCCCTCAATATAAGCATGACACTCGAGGTAAACAGCCAGATGCCGGATATCGCTACTGTCATCGATTTCAATGGGGGTCCATGTCCCTACTATTACTATTCAAACTTCCTTCATGTAGTTTGGAACGATGATGTTGATCCTTCATCACGTCCACACATCCTCTATACACACAGTCCAGATGCGGGGGCATCATGGATACCTTTCGAGGACGTAACTATTATCTCGGGAGCAGCCGGACAGGATGGATATCCGTCACTCACTGTTGACAGAAATGATATCCCGCATGTGGCATGGACGACACTGAACTGGGCGCATGATCCTGATGCGTCGGGTTCCTACACTCCAGGTCTTCATCCTTTAGTATTGAACAGCTTCCCCGGGCCTGACACCGGAATGTACGGAGTAGGCGTATGGACTAGTGTCCTTTATAGCTGGAGACCCGGTGGAATTTGGAATTCAGTTGAAACCGTAAGCAGTGGGGCTACCGATGATGAGTTTCCTTCGATAGCCGTTGATCCGTATGATAATTTGTGGATCGGATATCAGATGTTCGATGGTACAGACTACGAAATAGGCGGTGCCACAAAGGTTATAGGTACTCCTCCTCCCTGGAACCTGGCGAATCTCTCGATGGATGCGGGTCACGATGATCTGTTCCCATCCGCTGCCACGAAAAAAGCCGGCACCTCTTCACCGGGATACGATGTTACCTGGACGAAGATTGACATGGATGGATCAGCCAGTGGTCATGGCCCTCCAGCCACAATGTCTCCAGCTCACGGGATATGGTTTACTGGAAACACATCGTACGCACCTCCGGTTGCGATAGGTGACAGCCCTGAGGGAAGCCTGATTCAGGATTTCTGCGTCTATCCCAACCCGGTTCTTACAGGCGCCTGGATATTCACAGGAGAATCCAGCGGATTGGTCAAGATCTTTGATCTCAGCGGACGTGTTGTGTTCCGGGAATCTGTTATGCCGGACAGTAACGGAAATTGTTTCTGGGGCTCGGTAGATGGAAACGGTAATCCCGTTCCCAACGGCCATTACATTGTAACGCTTCAGAATGGCGATTTGCTGGAAACCCGTTCCATAATAGTCGCCAGATAGCTGATTCAGAATTGTGCGGGGAGAGAAGTGCGGTATCTTCTTCTCCCCGCATAGACTTTGATGAAGTTACCGGGTCCCTGATCCGGTTCTGATAAAGAACACTGCGCATTCCGGATGCAGGATTACGGTTTTATGGAATTGATACCGACCGGTTGAATATCATAATATGCAGAGTTATCATTTGTTATTATCTATATATTTAGGATAAAACTTCTTAGCACATTCAGGGCAGACAGAATGACTGAACTCCGCTTCAGATCGATCATGAATGTATTTTTCTACTTTTTGCCAATACCCATGATCGTCTCTTATTTTATTACAATAAGAGCAAATAGGTAATATTCCCTGAAGGGTCTTTACTTCTGCAAGGGCTTTCTGGAGGTCATGTACAGCCTTCTCCAATTCTTTTTCCGCCTTTTTCCTTCTTTCGATTTCGTGCTGCGCATCTGCAAGTTCAACCTCGATTTCAGCAATCTGCTTCAGAATAGCCAGAACAGGTCGGTTTTCAATCTGAATTCCCTTCTTCTTGCTTTGCCAATCCAGGTATCCATATAAGAATGGCAAGGCAAACACTGAGATAACGAGTCGACTTATTAGGGTCCCCTCCATGATGCTCAGATAATCGGGGGTACCTGCAAAAGCACCTGTTGCGAAAAGAATCACGTCCAGCCACATAACTCCGAGCAGGGTTAGAAAAGCACGAAGCCAAAGACGTATCTTCAGAACAGGTTTTCCAAGATACTCCCATACAATGGCTATGAAAATAAGATCAAGCAAAGTTGCAACCACAGAAGCTGTATTGATACGGAGACTTGGCGATGGTACGAAAGCAAGTGGAGCATTGCCAATGACACTATTCTGATAATGCAGAACTACAGCTATCAGCGGCATTAGAATAGATATTCCAACCACGATGAAAATTACAGTCCTGGCTGCTCTGGGACCATCAAATACATAAACGACGAAAACGCCCAACAATAGTGAAGTATAAAAAACCGTTGACCCGACCATGAAAGTAATGCCTGCAATTTGAACAACCACTCCCGCATCAGTCACCCAGGACATGATAGCGGTAAGTCCGCCGAT
>JAIOSX010000201.1 GCA_021107345.1 Candidatus Aegiribacteria sp. | reverse complement strand
CCTGAAAGATTACCATCGGAATAATTCAATGAAATTAGACGGGGAACAAGATTAAGCACGCTTCTCCTCCCTGTATTTGAAGCAAACCGCAGTATTGAGATATAGCAGATTCACTACGTTTCTCATAGTCTGCAGCTGCCCCTGTAACCTAATCACAGGCTTTTCTGCAACTGGTTCTGTCAGCGTGGTATTGTCAGAACATTTTACGGATACTGGAAATTCTTTCGTGTGTATGGATTGCACCTGGATATCTTCACTGAATCAGAAATTCCTCACGCAATGGTGGCGTATCAGGATATTTCAGCCAGGATGTACTCCGCTACCTGTTCCGGAAGAAGCCCGGCAATCCTGTACAGATCTTCAGGACTGCCCGATCCTCCGTACTGAGTTATGCCCTTTCTTCTAAGATTGATTGACCTTCTGAAACATGCTATGGCAATTGCCATCTTAGACCCCATGCCCGTATCCCGGTCGTGGTCTTCCAGTGTCAGGACAATTCTGTAACCTGACAGTTCATCCAGCAGCCGAGGATTGATACACAGGGGACAGCTGACCGCGTAGACAGCCGTTGAGATGTCACTGTCAAGCAGGATTTCTCTGGCTTTCATTGCTCTGTCGACCATGTTGCCCATGGCGATTATGGCTACATCGGAACCTTCCCTTATATGATCGTGGAGGCCGTATACGAACCTGTACTTCTTGCCGAAGAATGGCTCGCCGTTCTCTTTCGTGATAACCGGCAGCTTTGATCTTCCCATGGCAATGAAGAAATTCCCCGGATGTGTTGCAGCGTACCTTATTACCCTGTCGGTCTGGTTAGGGTCTGCGGGTACGACCGTGTTGCAATGATAAAATGTTCCCATAAGGCTTATGTAATTGATGCAGTGATGGGTTTTTCCATCCATTCCCACATCCAGGCCGCAATGGGTTGCTACAACCTTGAGATTGGTCATGTTGATATCGTTGAGTCTGTGCTGGTTGAATGTTTCATCGGCCGCGAAAACCCCGAAATCCGCCCAGAAGACGACCTTGCCCGCTATTGAGGCAGCACCCGCAGCAGTGGCAGTGTTATGCTCCATGATACCCGACTGGAAGAAATGATCGGGGTATTCATTTCCGAACTGATTCGTTTTGACAGAACCTGCAAGGTCACAGTCGAAAACCATTGGAAGGTTATCTGTGTTCATCTTTGCCCGGTCCATCAGCGCAGCACCGAAAGTGCCTCTGTTGTCTCCATTATGATCAGCATCGTAGATGATGGGAGTTCCCTCACTGTCCAGTATCTCGTAGGGAAGCCTGAGGTTGAAGTCTCCCTTACCCTTCCAGCTGTCCTTCCTGAGTACGGCGAGTTCATCCAGGTCGTTGACCAGGCCAAGTTCATTCAGGGCGGATTCAGCCTGATCGGGCGATAGTGCCTTACCATGATACTGGGCATCGTTCTCCATGAAGGAGACACCTTTGCCCATGACAGTCATTGCCATGACAAGCCTGGGTGCCCTGTGTGTCTCTTCCGGTCTCAGTGCTCTGTAAAGGTCGGAAAGGCTGTGACCGTCGACTTCGGTGACATCCCAGCCGTCAGCCCTGTACTCAGCTGCAATATCCGTGTACATGACCCTGTCGGTGCGTCCGGATATCTGAAGACCGTTGCAGTCTACAACAACTGTTATATTATTCGGCCCGTATTTCCGTATGAATCTTCTTGCTTCGGATATCTGGCCTTTCTGGTGTTCGCCGTCACCGGTGATGATCCATACATGGTTTCGTATACCTCTTGTTCTGTCGGCAAGTGCCATTCCCGCTCCGGCGGAAACTCCCTGGCCGAGATTTCCAGTTGTAAGTTCAACTCCGGGAATGGATCTTTCAATATGCCCCTCGAAGGGGCTGCCGGCTTTCCTGAAAGTGGCAACTGCCCTCTTGAGGTTGAAGAACTCCAGTCTGCCAAGTGTGGCATAGACACCGGGGGAAGTATGCCCGTGACTTACTATAATCCTGTCCCGCCCGACCTTCAGCGGGTCTTTCGGATCAACGTTGGCCTGGGACCACAGAAGGGCGAATATTTCAAGTGATGACATTGAACCGCCCGGATGCCCGCTTCGGGCAAGTGTGGTCATTCTTATGATATCGCCCCTGGCGTTCCTGCAGAATTCCTTCAGGAGCTTATTTGTGCCGTCAGGAATATCCAGAGGTTTGAACAGTGTTCGTTCTATTTTACTCAAGAGTCCTGGCCCTCCATTTTCTTTATGAGTTTATCCCGAACCTTTTCAAATACGCTGTCGGCGTGTTCAAGCGATTCCTTCAGGTATTCCTCAGCCTCTTTCCTTGTACTTTCAGCGAATTCATCATCCTCTATTTCTCCGAGGTTAATCAGCACATTGTAGTATGCGCTCACAGCTGCCGCTCTGGCTGCAGCCGCAGCCACGCCTGCGTCGGAAACTGAAGCCTGCATGCCTTTCTCTTCAAGGGAGGATGCCATTCTGATTATTGCAGGACACTGACTGAGTACCCTGAGAGGGACTTCTATCGCTTTCTTTACAGCCGCCTCTACGTCTCCGTCCTGCCTGGCCGCATCCATCCAGGCATTGAATGCGGCGGTATCATCATCAATTGCATTCAGAAGATCGTCTTTGATGGATTGGGCTCCGGGGGCGATCTCCCGCATCAGATCCCAGTTATCCCTGCATTTTCTGTTCTTCACAGTCAGATTGGCTACCATTGCGTTCAGGGAAGCCCCCAGAGCGCCAATGAGTGCTGCGGCTGAACCGCCTCCCGGCGCCGGGGAATCAGTTGAAAGCTCATCCGCGAAATCCTTACAGGTTTTCCCTGAAAGGTTTACATCCTGTTCGGCAACCATGTACTCGATGATCTTCTCTTCCGGATCGAAGGGAGCAACATCTCGAAGACCCATCGATCTGATGGCGATTTCGATAAGTTCCTTCTGAGGGACACCGGTTGTCTTGCTCTGTCTTCCTGTTTCCGATAGACCCGTACTCTGCTTTTCAATATAGAACCGACCGGCTTCCAGCATAGCGCCTAAGGGCAGAAGTCCGACCACTTCAGAACCCGTAACCCTTGCTCCAAGCTTCTGGGCTTCCTCCCTTGCTGTCTCAAAGCCCATATGAAGGGGAGTAACGGAGAGGTCGGTGAGATTCATTGTCACCTGGGCAGTATCGTACTCCTCTATGTACCAGCCCGTTGCCTTGCAGCACTGGAGTTTGCCCGGTTGCTTTGTTTTATTGCCTTCTTCATCTCGGATGAATTTCCAGTTGCTGTCACGTAGAAATCTGCCGTTGTCTCTTATGGTAAGGCCTATATCCCTGGCTACACCGGGATCCTTCGTGTTAAGGTTCACATTGTAAGCGATAAGGAAATTCCTGGCTCCTATTGTGCATACTCCTGTTTTCGCAACGCTTTCATTCCATTCGTTGGGTCCGAATTTCGGTTTCCATTCAGGCTTTGCAAGTTTGTCGGTAAGAGCTTCGTACTCTACCTTCCTGATATTTTGAAGTTTCTCCCATTCCGGCTTCGAAGCAGCCTTTTCGTACAGGTATACAGGTATTCTGAGTTCTTCTCCTACACGTTTTCCCAGTTTTCGTGCGAGTTCAGCGCATTCCTCCATTGTTATGCCGGAGACCGG
>JAIOSX010000062.1 GCA_021107345.1 Candidatus Aegiribacteria sp. | reverse complement strand
CGGCCGCGGGGAACAGCCGTTATTTTTGCAGCCCTGCTGGTTCTTGCGGCAGTCTCTTTTAACAAAGTTCCAATTGAGGGTACGCCCGATGCCACACTGCCTACACTGAACGTTTCCGCTTACTGGTCAGGAGCCGATCCTGAAGCCATCTGTGAACAGGTAACACGTCCCATAGAAGATGTTGCTCGCGAAGTTGAGGGTGTAGTGGAGGTTTCGTCCACATCCAGCCCCAGCACCAGCCACGTAAGGGTTTCCTTCGAAAAGGGAACGGATATGGATGTTGCGGCAATGGAGCTTACCGAAAGGATTTCATTCCTGCAGGATGAACTCCCCGATGCTGTCATGACCGGAAGTATCACTCAGGCGGTTCCCCGTGAACTTGATAGCGAGGGTTTCCTGATCTATGCCGTCACAGGGGCTGAACCCTCCATTCTGAAGCAGATCGCGGACGATATTATCGTTCCCAGGCTCGAGCGTATCGATGGGGTAAGCTCCGTACTGGTGGAGGGTCTCGGCAGGCAGGAAATCGTTATTGACATTGACCGAGACGCCCTGAATGCCCTTGACCTTACCCTCTCCGATGTTGGCCGTGCAGTGAGCCTGGGCATTGTTGACAGAAATGCAGGTGTGGCAGTTGACACATCCGGCCTTGAAGCGGTTATTCGCCTTTCTACCGTCCCTTCCAATGTTGCCGAACTGAAGAATCTCGTTATCTCAAACCGGGATGGACGATTCGTTGCACTCTCCGATATTTCCAGCAGAATATTTGCGGATTACAGCGAAAGCAGCAACAACATATTCAGGTACAACGGTATGGATCAGGTAAGCCTTCAGATAGACCGGAGCGCTTCCAGCAACGCTGTTCGTGTAGCCGGTATGGTCAAATCTGAAATAGAGGAACTTGAGACCATCCTCCCGGAAGGTATAGAGCTTAACCTCATGGAGGATGGCACCGAAAGTATAACAGAAGATCTGAAGGATCTCTCATGGAGAGCTCTCATTTCGCTGTTATCCATTATTCTCGTTCTTCTGCTGCTGAACCACAGCCCTCTTTCCACTCCACTGATACTGACCTCAATTCTCTTTTCAGCCGCAATGGCGGTTACGGCCGTATACCTGGCTGGTTTCAGCATCAATGTGCTGACACTCAGTGCTCTTGCCATAGCTTTCGGGTTACTTGTTGACGGCGCTGTTGTTGTTCTTGAAGCAATAGGTTTCCGCAGAAGACAGGGGATGTCCCCGATGGAGGCAGCCCGGATCGGCGCAAAGGAAGTGGCGATGCCGATACTTGGCGGCATACTTACCACAATGGTGGCTCTTGTACCTCTTCTGGCCAGTGAAGGCATTCTGAAACTCTACTACCGGCCGTTTGCCTTTACAATTGCTGCCACCCTTACGGCTTCCTACTGCATCTGCCTGACGCTGGTGCCGTCTATTGCGGGAAGATGGAAATCGAACAAATGGTACAAAGAGAAGAAATGGGACAGGCATCTTGCCAGGATGATAGCGGTTCTGCATCACAGGCCCCTTATAGCTGTTCTTCTCTCTTTACTGCTTGTGGCGGGAGGGGTTTATGTATTCATCACCAAAATCGAAAAGGGACAGGAGTGGGGGTTCAGCTTCGATGTAGATTACATAATGGTATGGATGCAGTTCCCTCCGGGAACACCTCAGGATGTCGTGGATGATGCAACCAGAGGATTCGAAGAGATACTGACCAGCAGCGATGGGATTAAATCAACTAGAACCATGGTATACGGGGAAAGTGCCAGTATTTATTCTATTCTTACCGATGAGGCTGTTGAAACTGGATACGGCCTTCAGATCGAGGCTGAAGCAAGGGCGCTGGCAACGACCATAGGCGGGACCAGGAGTGTGTTTGTGAGGGGGATGGACCCCGAGCCATACTGGAGAACTACCAGAAGCGCCGGGATGATGCAGACAATCGAATTGCGGGGATTCGATTACCAGGGGCTCAAGAACATTGCCCTGGCCATGATGACAATGCTGGAGCGTCATCCAAGAGTCGGTGAAGTGAACATTAACTGGGACCCGAGAAACCCCGAACGTGACCAGCTCGCGGTGGTTTTCGACAGACAGGAACTGGCCGATATCGGTGTAAATCCTTATCAGATATTCCAGGCTTTCAGGTATAACCTTGCCGGAGGATACGGGGCCGAGGTTCAGATCGGCGACGAAAGCATAGATATGGGTTTCAGGATAGACGGTATGGAAAATCCCGAACTTTCCGATGTACTCGAGAGCCGCATCATGACCAGCGGCGGAACAATGGAGCTGGGTGACATTATAAAGATCGATACCCTTGAGGTTCAGGGTTCCGTGGAAAGGGAAAACGGTGAGTACATTCGTACGGTTGCCTACTCGTTCATGGGCGCCGAGAGAATGGCCGCCCGTTTCAGGGTGACACTTCTGGACAACCTTGAACTGCCCTCCGGGTACAGGGTATACGAAGAGACGTACATACCGTTCTGGCTGCAGGATGATGATACCAATATGGACCTGATAGTCCTGCTTGCAATCCTGGCAGTATTCGCTGTAACCGCCATAGTTTTAGAATGGTTCAAGGCTCCACTCTATATCCTGGCTGTAATTCCAATGGCAATGGTAGGAGTGGTAGCCGGTTTCTGGGCGTTTGACAAGATATTTACTACGGAGGCCTACGTAGGGAGCGTTTTCCTCGTCGGCATTACGGTTAACAATTCGATATTACTGGTAGACAGTTTTCAGAAGAAGATGAAAGCCGGT
>JAIOSX010000023.1 GCA_021107345.1 Candidatus Aegiribacteria sp. | reverse complement strand
ATGGCTGCGGGCATTCAGCGCACATTTTCTATCTGTTGATGCCTGATCAGACATCCAGGGATACCCTGATCGAGAGACTCAGACGAAAAGGCATTCTGGCGGTTTTTCATTATCAACCGCTGCATCTATCCGGAATGGTCGAGGAAAGTTTCGAATGTCCCGTGACGGAGTCTGTTGCTTCAAGACTGATCAGGCTGCCTCTCTACTTTGGGTTGGAAGAAACAGAACAGGATTCGGTCATCAGAGAAGTCCGGAATCTAAAACTATAGGTGGTTATGATATTAAAGATGTTTTTCATTAACCTTACCGGTTGTTTTAGTATTTAAGATATTATTCGTTCGGAGTTACATACTGAAAAGGGGCAGATTTCTATGCGTACCCGCTTTATTGATCTGGTTACAATAGAGGTTCACGGAGGTAAGGGAGGGGACGGTATAGTCTCCTTCAGAAGGGAAGCGTATGTGCCCAAGGGTGGCCCCAACGGTGGTGACGGTGGCACTGGCGGCGATGTTCTTCTTATTGTTGATCCGAAGCTTACTACACTGGCTGATTTTAGAAACGGAGCCATCTTCAGGGCGGAAAATGGACGATCCGGTGGTTCCAGCAATAAAACAGGCAGAAGCGGGGAAAATGAAATTCTCAAGGTTCCTCCCGGTACTACAGTATGCGATTCTGATACAGATGAGCAGCTCGGTGATCTTACTGAAGCAGGACAGAAACTGCTGGTTGTTCCAGGAGGAATGGCCGGTAAAGGAAATACCTCATTCGCAACTCCAAGGATAAGAGCACCGCGGAAGGCTACGAAAGGGGAGCCCGGCTCCTACAGGAAGATCAGACTTGAACTTAGCCTGATAGCTGACGCAGGTCTTATTGGTGTTCCCAATGCCGGGAAATCAACAATTCTATCTGCAGTGAGCGCAGCAAGACCAAGAATAGCAGGATACCCTTTCACTACTCTGAACCCTGCTCTCGGGATGGTGAAGATGGCAAGGGGGTTCAGTTTTGTTCTTGCCGATCTGCCGGGGCTGATAGAAGGTGCCAGCGAAGGGGTAGGCCTTGGCTTGCGGTTCCTCCGGCATGTTGAGCGGAACAGGATACTCATATTCATAGTTGGAGCAGGACTTGAAATGGAGCCTGCCGAGCAATACAGAACTGTCCGCGAAGAGGTAATGGCATACAAGCCTGACCTTGAAGAGCTGGATGAAATAGTAGTGCTTTCGAAAGCTGATCTTATCGATGAGGAAGAGAGAGCTTCCATACTTGAAACACTACCTGAAGATTCAATTCTAATAAGCGCGGTCACCGGCCTGGGAATGGAAGAGTTCCTTCGAAGAATAGCCGCTTCAATACGCCGGCTCCGGGATGCTGATAAATGAACAGCGCCATCCTGTTATCATCGTGGGAGAAGGTGAGCAGGGAAGACCTGAGAAAGCTTCTTCGCACTTACATACCCGCTGAAGCTGTTGAGATACTGAAGAGGGAAGTACCAGCTGGAATCCCGGATACTGAAGAGATAGAAAGAAAAATTGAATCAGCTGTTTCTCATAATATAAAGGCTGTGATCTACAGCAATGAAGACTATCCTGAAATTCTGATCAACACACCAGATCCGCCTGCCGTGCTGTTTTACAGAGGGGATCTCAAGGGATTTGCAGGCATGCCAGCAATCGCGATTATAGGTTCAAGACGCTGCACTACTTATGGAAGGAATGTGGCCAGAACACTCGCGCGGGATTTCGTAAGAAACAGTGTCGCTGTTGTAAGCGGCCTGGCCAGAGGTATCGACGGTGAAGCGCATAGAGGTGTCATTGAAGCAGGCGGTGTGACTATGGCGGTTCTTGGGAATGGCCTCGATATTTGCTATCCCCCGGAACATGACCGTCTGTCGGAGAAGATCCTTGAAAAAGGAGTTCTAATAAGCGAATACCCGCCGGGCACCGAACCGGCAAGGTATAGATTTCCTGAGAGGAACAGGCTCATAAGTGGTTTTTCAAGGGGGGTTGTGGTAGTGGAGGCCGGCAGGAAGAGCGGTACAATGATAACCGTAAATACTGCACTTGATCAGGGCAGGGATGTATTCGCTGTGCCCGGGGAAATAACAAGAGCCCTTTCCATGGGGACGAATATGCTGCTCCGTGACGGCGCGGGAGTGGTTATTACGGCAGCCGATGTCCTGGAACCTCTGGGTCTGGCGAACGATCCGGGGAAACCTGGAAGAACATTTGAACCGGAGAGTGAAACACAAAGAGCGATTCTGGAACACCTATCGATTGAAAAACTCCATTTTGATCAGCTGCTAAGATTGGTGGAAGTTGGTACAGCTGTGCTGCAGTCGGAACTGCTTAACCTGGAAATGGCCGGTGTTGTTGCGCAGCATCCGGGGAAGTTCTATTCGTTAGGGGGCCGGGCCTAACATCTAAACATTTTGACTGTTTATATTTAATATGTAACAAATGTTTAGATGTTAGGCCCGGCCCCCAATACTAACATTATTTCAAGGACGGTCTCTTCAGGGGTGATGAGTGAGGTGTCTATCTGATTGGGCAGGGAATCGTAGTGTTCATTCCTTTTCTTCAGCAGTTCAACAAATGCACGGTCGCTCATTACAAGGGGTCTGTTTCCCTTCTGCAGTCTTCTTCTTTTCAGGAGTACATCATTTGATGCTGTAAGAGTGATTATGATACCCTTTTTCCTGACATCGAAGAGATTACTTTCTGTAAGCAGGCATCCTCCACCAAGGGCAAGTATTATTCTTGTACCTGTTGAGAGCAGGGAATCAAGTGCTTCCGATTCCAGCCTTCTGAATCCTTCTTCTCCAAACCTGTTGAAGATAAAGGGAATGCTCATTGAAGCTGCCTCTTCAATACGAGTATCCAGGTCGTGGAAAGGAAGATCGAGTTTCAGGGCAAGTAGTTTTCCCGTGGTTGATTTACTCGAGCAGGGAGGACCCGCAATAAAGATCAAACCGTTTATATTCAAGCTGTTCATTGAATGATGATAATCAAATAGTACGATGTCGGGTATATCAGGGGGCCGGGCCTAACATCTGAATATTTGTTACGTATTAAATATAAACAGTCAAAATGTTAAGATGTTAGGCCCGGCCCCCATTCTGCAGGTTGACGGATTGCGAATGGTAATGTATTGACTTCAACGTCTGTTAAGATGGAGAGATAAATATATTCTGAATTATGATATCCTTTTCTGAGACATTTGTCCTTTCAGAGAGCGGTATTGCCGGTAATTCGGGGGAATTATGACAAAGGATGAACTTGCGGGAGTAGTAGCAGAAAAGATCGGCGTAAGCAGGAGAGTCACAAGATCCGTACTGGC
Source organism: Candidatus Aegiribacteria sp. (assembly GCA_021107345.1). The sequence continues at coordinate 4,808 of JAIOSX010000023.1, read as the reverse complement.
AACCCTGATTGATACGATTACAGAGCAACTGTGCAACGGAGAGACTATTTACCTGAGGGGTTTCGGTTGTTTTGAGACAAAAGAGGGAAGGAGAAGAAGAGCCCGTGATCCACAGGGAGATGGAATAATTGAAATTCCTCCCAGGATAAGGCCTGTCTTCAGGCCATACAACGATTTGAAGGATGCCGTACAGGAAAACCTCGGGAAAAAGGTTACTGTGGATTTTTTATGCCTGAGCGCTAAAAATGCTGTGACTGTGTCCGTCGTAGGGAAATTCAACAGCTGGAACGCGGAAAACAATCCGATGCAGCGCCTTCCGGACGGAAGCTGGGTTGGCGAAATACAAGCTGTTTCAGGACAGACATTGAAGTATCAGTATTGGATAGACGGCAGACTTGAGAGCGATCCCGCGTTTCCCACGGACAATAAGGGAAATACATTGAGGCAGATATAATGACTTCAAGTAGTAGACACCGCGTATCCAGAAGAGCAAGAAAGAAAAAACCACGCAGGATGCGTAACGTTATTCTGGTGACAGTGCTGTTCCTGGCTGTATCACTTGTTGCGGTGCTGGCTGTACCGGCACCAGGAATTGCAGGTGATATACAAAGCTTTCTTTACGCAAAACTGGGATGTCTTTCCATTCTTCTACCGCTGTTTCTCTTTCAGACAGGAGCATGGCTCCTTGATTTTAAGTTCAGGAAAACCGGATTCAGGATACTGTCGGGTATTGCTGTCACCGGTTACTTCTTTGCTACCGTGCTTGATTTCGTAATAAGCAGAAGAATAGCAGGATTTCACAATATTCCCGGCGGTAGTATTGCGGGGACTCTGGGAGATATTCTCGTTCCCGTCACTGGCACCGTCATAACCTTCCTGATTCTTTTTACAGCGTTTGTAGCTTCACTTGTGGCTTTTACAGGATGGGATATCAGCAGTGATTTCCAGTTAATCGCTGACAGGTTCTCAAAATTGATAAGTGGAAATGTCGGGAAAAAGAAGCGCAAGAAAAGAAAAATAGATGAGAGCGAAGGATCAAACGTATGGTCCCGGGATGAATCGAATGGATCTGTTCCCGACATACCCTTCATAGTCAGCGATGATGTACAGCCCGATAGAAACGGGAAAACGGCAGGAAATGTACGGTATAAGAAACCGGAAAATGTGAGAAAGAAGATCAGTCCCGAATCACTGACAGGCGGGACGAAAACCTATGCAGCAACCGATACCGTTGATATCGATGGATACATTCCCCCACCTTTATCCTGTCTGGATCTTCCGGATGAGAATGCACGGGTAAGGATGACTGAGGAAACCCTGGAGGACCTGGCCGACCTGCTCATGGAGAAGCTGGAGGATTTCGGTATTGACTGCAAAGTGACTGGTTCTTACCCTGGACCGGTTATTACAAGGTTTGAAGTAGAACCTGGTCCGGGGATAAAAGTCAATAAATTCGTTTCCCTCTCGGATGATCTTGCCCTGGCCCTGAAGGCCAGGAGAATCCGTATCCTCGCTCCTATTCCAGGCAAGGGTGCGGTTGGAATTGAAGTTCCAAACCCTACTCCCGAGACAGTATTTCTAAGGGAGGTAATGTATGAAGTATCACAAGAGAAGCTCCCTATAGCACTTGGCAAAAAAATAGAAGGCAAACCTTTTGTTGCCGATATTACCACCATGCCCCATCTGCTGATAGCGGGAGCTACAGGTTCGGGAAAAAGCGTATGCATGCATTCTATCATTGCGTCCCTTCTTCTGACAAAGACTCCATCTGAGGTAAGACTGGCCATGATAGATCCCAAGATGCTGGAATTGTCCATTTACGAAGGAATTCCACACCTGTGGGCTCCGGTGGTTATTGAAACGGATAAGGCAACCGGGCTTCTTGAGGCTCTTGTATCTGAGATGGAAAACCGTTACAAGAGGCTTTCCAGGATTGGAGTACGCTCTATCGATGAGTTCAATTCCAGGCTTACTCTGGAGTCTGAGGATGAGAGACTACCCTATATTGTAGTATTCATTGATGAACTCACTGACCTGATGCTTACTGTCTCAAGGGAGATAGAACCGGCAATTTCGAGATTGGCGCACATGGCAAGGGCCGTAGGGATTCACATGGTTCTGGCTACGCAGCGCCCATCAGTTGATGTAATAACAGGAGTGATCAAGGCGAATTTCCCTTCGAGGATAGCGTTCAATGTGCAATCAAAGACAGATTCCCGCACTATTCTTGATATGAACGGCGCAGAAAAACTTCTGGGCAAAGGAGATATGCTATTCCTTCCGACCACCTCACCGGAGCCGGTCAGGATTCATGGCTCTTTCATATCAACAGAAGAAACAAGAACGATAGTTGAGCATCTTCGTGATCAGCCTGAGGTACCATTCGAATTTGAATTCCCCGATGATGACAATTGGAACATCGGCGACCCATACGTAGTAAAGATAGATGATCCGTTATTCGGGAAAGCAAAGCAGGTTGTGGTTCATACTCAACAGGGGTCGGTGTCAATAATTCAGAGAAGATTGAGAGTGGGATATTCAAGAGCCGCCAGTCTTATCGACATGCTTGAACAGGCTGGTGTAGTCGGACCATTTCAGGGCAGCAAGGCCCGGGCAGTGCTGATAACCCCGGAGGAACTGGAGGGAGCAAATAGCGATGAGGAGTAGATTATTGTATTTCGCACTGACTGTCCTGGTACTTACCCTCGCCTGCGGGAATGGAAACAAGAGCTATGACCAGGCAGGTTATTTGGGGGGGGACGATGACTTATCTATTTACACGAGGGCCTGCCAGCAGTATTTCAGGGGAAGCCTGTCGAATTCAAAGGAAACCTTCAATTCCCTGATATATCGTTTTCCCGACTCTCATCTCAACAGTGATGCTCAGCTTGCGGTAAGGAAGATAGAATACGAACTGACCGGTGTAAGTGATGTTCCCGACGATACCATTATTACCCTTCCAGTGAGATTTCCAGCGGTTGCGCTCGTGGGCACACCGTCAGTGTTCTCCTCGATTTCACAGCTTGAAATACTTATTGTGACAACCGGTACTCCTCCTATGACCATAGAAGATGCAGGAGCTCCCGATGTAACCCTGGTTCTCTACCCGGATGGTTATCAGGAGCAGGCCTACATAGTCTCAGATTCTCTATCATCATGGCTGTCATCACATTCCTCAGTACCTGTTCAGCCGGGAGGAGATATAATCTCAACTGTTGCCCCCGGGCATACGGGAGTTGTAATTGTGATTGGAACCGATGCATCAGTTGAATCATCTCTTCTTCACAATTATGCCATTGAACCCTGACCAATACTTTTGAAGGAAATATTATGCTGTACCTCTGTCTTCTGATTTCCATAACCGCTTCATCTCCACTTTCTCCTCTCCTTGAAAAGATGAGAAACACCGTATTTATGACGGGATCGTTTATCCAGACAGATTCCTGGGCACTTACTCTTGAAGAAGAAACATCCTCAGGAATAATGTATCTGGCTCACCCTGATCTGTTTCTCCTTTCCTATACCGAACCACATGGATCAGCAATGGGTTATGACGGATCAGTTCTGTTTACGATAGAAGCTGATCTGCAGCAGGTTCTTCTTTATACATCTGAAGAGCCGGGCAGTTTTCTGCATATGCTTGAGCGGTGCGCCGATACAACAATTGCTGAAACACTGCAATTAAACGGTGACAGTTTGACCATTCTTCTAGAGGGGGATTTTGGAGACGGAATAAGCCGCATGAAAGTGGGCTTCACTCTTTCCGACAGCCTACCATTCCTATTTTCAACAACCGATTACAACGGCAACAGAACCGAGTACATGATCCGGGATCTGACCACTGACGATTTCCACCCTGAAAGCATTTTCCAGCTGGTCATTCCCGATGGATATACTATCGTCAATCCGGAGGAGATGTAGTTTGCCGGAAGCTTTTCTCCTGACCCTGGGTTGCCCCAAGAACGAAGCTGATTCAGATGCTTTTGCAGGATGCCTGACCAGAGCCGGGTGGAGGATAACCAGGGATTTAGGGGATACTGATCTGTTTCTTATCAATACATGTGCATTTATTAAACCCGCAGTGGACGAATCCCTTGAAGCTATCCAGCAGGCTCTGGAATGGAAGAATGAAAGATCAGGGAGATTACTGATCCTTGCCGGATGCCTGCCCGGTAGATATCCTGATGATGGATCTGGAGGACTGGAGGATTTTGATCTGGTAATCGGTCCCGGGGATACATCCCGTCTTGAGGAATACCTTTCTATAAAATCGGTTTCTGGCCCTGAACCTGCCGGAGGCAGGATCTCAAGATATCTTAAAATATCTGAAGGATGCTCCAACGACTGCGCTTACTGTACAATTCCTCTAATAAGAGGCGCAAGAAGAGACAGAAGCCCTGAGGATATTCTGAAGGATGCGGAATACCTTGCGAAACAGGGGGCGGTTGAGATAGGAATTGTCGGCCAGGATACTGCAAGCTGGAAATGCGGTAAGGTCGGGATAACATGGTTGATCTCTCGACTGGCGGGCACATACCCTCATATCTGGTTCAGGCTGTACTATATTCATCCCGCATCTTATCCTGTAGATTTTCCCTCACTTTTCGAGGAGCATGAAAATGTAATGCCTTATATTGATATTCCTGTTCAGCATGTTTCAGACAGGATACTCAAAAGGATGGGCAGACCCTATACCGGGGATCATTTAAGGAAACTTTTCGATGAATTTGAGAATTCTGAAGAAATGCTTTCGGTAAGAACAACATTGATAGCGGGATATCCGGGTGAGACCGAAGATGATTTCAATG
>JAIOSX010000298.1 GCA_021107345.1 Candidatus Aegiribacteria sp. | reverse complement strand
TTCATTCTGTTGAAGCTTCTGATCAGAGAACTCTTGCCGCACCCGGAGGGACCTATTATCGCCGTTATCCTGTTTACGGGTATATCCATGCTTATGCTGTTCAGGGCTTTGAAATCTCCGTAAAACAATGAGTAGTTGATAGTCTTCATTACCTTCTTACCTGTCATGTGGAAAGCCATCTTGATACAGTGTTGATTACCAGATTAAGCAGAATTATCAGTACGACCAGAACAGCACCTGTCGCGAGAGCCTTATCAAATGCTCTGGTTTCCATGGCAAGATAGTAAACATGAAGGGCCATGGTCCTGCCACTGGACATGAGAGAAGTAGGGGTTCTGTAACTTCCACCCAGAGTAACATAGAATATTGCTGTTTCGCTCACTATTCTGCCTGCGCTAAGTACGATTCCTGTGGATATTCCGGTTATCGCGGACGGTAGAACAACCTTCCATATTGTTTCCCATTTGCCGGCGCCCATGGCAAGGGATGCTTCCCTGTAGGAATTCGGAACTGCCTTCAGTGCTTCCTCCGTGGTTCTGATTATCACGGGAATAACAAGGCAGGTGCCTGCAAGGGCAGCTGACAGAATTGAAAAACCGAAATGAAGAGCGGTAACAAAAAGCGCGTACCCGAACAGGCCGAACACGATGGAAGGAACTCCGGCCAGAGTCTCCACACCGAATCTCGCAATGACAACAAGCTTCTGCACGAATCTGCTCCTGATATTATCCGCGTATTCCACAAGGAATATTCCAGCACCCACGCCCAGTGGAGTTGCGAAAACCAGTGTTGTAATCACCAGATATACGGTTGCTATTATGGTGGAGGATATTCCACCTTCACCCGACAGCCCTCCTCTGGGAGGCGTAAGAAAGAAATCCATATTGATATGAGCGAACCCTTTAATAATTACGTAACCGACAACAATAAACAGGATAATCACCGTAAAACCGCAGGAGAACCACATGGCCGTGAAAGCAAAATTCTGTTTAAGTTTTCTTATTATCAACGATTCTTCCCCGTGTTTCCATGTGACATGAGGTACTTCGCGGAACTGTTAACTATCATTATCAGTACGAAAAGAATGACACCGGTCGCGAACAGTGCGCTTTCGTGAAGGCCTGTCGCGTAGTTGATCTCAACCGCGATATTTCCTGTAAGCGTTCTTGCCCTGCTGAGAAAGATGGTAAGTGGATTTCCGGTGGAGGCTGCTGGAATAATCACCGAATTGCCTATTACCATGATCATCGCAATAGTCTCACCGAGGGCTCTACCAAGCCCCAGCACAATTGCGGAGATAATACCTGACCTTGCGCCCGGAATGACAACTTTCTGAATTGTCTCCCATTTCGTCGCACCCAGTGCCAGGGAACCTTCCCTGAATTCCTTCGGCACACTTCTTATTGCATGCTCAGCTACGCTTGTAATCGTGGGAAGAATCATAACGGCAAGTACTATGGAAGCAGAAAACAACTCGAAACCGGTGTTTCCCGGCACATCGATTCCACGTACAATCGGTACGATAATTACCATTCCGAACAGACCGTACACAACTGAAGGGATTCCTGCAAGAAGTTCAACGCAGGGCTTAACTACAGCCCTGAGATTAGGATGGCTGATTTCGGACAGGAATATCGCGCATCCAATGGCGAGAGGAACTCCAAGGATAACCGCACCCATGGTAACAAGACCGGAACCGGCTATCATCGCCAGAATCCCGTACTGACCTTCCCCGGGTCTCCATACGGATTCCGTAAGGAGTTTTCCCAGGCCGATATTGCGGAAGGCTGGCAAAGCTTCTCTGAATGTGAAAACCCCGATCATCACTACTATCAGAATTGAAGCAAGTGCAGCGAAGAGGAGAGAGTTCTTCATAGCGGTATCAAACCGCCTTTTGTTTCTCCGCACTCCAGCCTTCCCTACCATGAAAGCGGACCTGTTAGATTACCGGAAGATAGCCCTCTTCGGCAACTATTGCCTGGCCATCTTCACTCATCACGAAGTCCAGGAAAGCGCCCGCTTTTTCCTCAGGCTCACCGTAAGTAACCATGTTCAGAGATCTTACTACGGAGTATTCCCCTGATGAAGCATTCTCTTCTGTCGGAAAGACGCCATCAATGGCAATTGCCTTTGTCTGGTCATCAATGTATCCGAAAGAAAGGAATCCGATTGTACCCGGTGTTACAGATATGGTGGTTCTGACAGCGCCGTTTGAAGGCTGAAGGATAGCGTTGTCAACGACGAGAAGGTCTTCCATGATCATGTCTTCGAATGCAGCCCTTGTTCCTGAGCCCTCTTCACGGGCTACCACTGTTATTATCATATTTTCACCGCCAACTTCGTTCCAGTTGGTTATTTCTCCAGCGAAGATCTGTCTTGCCTGCTCCTTCGTAAGACTTTCGACAGTGCAGCCTGTTTCGACTACTATCGTAATTCCATCTCTGGCGATAGTATGTACTATCAATTCAGGATATTCCTGCAGCTCTGACAGCTTGACTTCCCTTGAAGCCATTCCGATATCCGCGCTTCGGTCCGAAGCCGACCTTACTCCTACGCTGCTTCCTCCACCCTGCACGTAGACAATTACACCGGGTTCAAGAGCTTCAAAGGATTCAGCCAGGACTTCGGCAAGCGGCTGTACTGTAGTTGAGCCCACAAGGTTGAGCTCACCCTCAAGGGAAGATTCTTCGGTAACCGCTTCTCCGGTTGCTGATCCATCCGTAGCTGTCCCGGTTTCCTCGTCCGAGCCTCCGCATGCAGTAAGTATCAGAGCAAGTGTTGCAGCTATTATCAGCAATCTGCTGGTAAATAATTTCATCATGTTCCTTTCCGCTTTTCAGGATATTTATTCCTTCGACACTTAGAATTTCATTCTCCAGCCCAGGTACATGTCGGTATAACCATCTGTATCATCATTTTGGAAAGTGTAGTTACGTCCACCTATCTGCAGTGTATTTTTGCCGCTGTAGAGGTCGAGGTTAAGACAGAAATCAATTGCACCGAAATCGTTCTCCGGATCAGTGTCACCTGCATAACCGGGACTGTAGCTCTCGTATCGGATTGCCGGCCTTATCGCCTGGATGGCATTGCCGTCAAGTTCGAACTCCGGAGCCAGTGTGAAAGCGTATGCACTGGCATCGTTCATATCAATATCATCTGCTGCCGGTTGCCCCAGCATGAGGTATTCGCCGACGAAATTCAGTGTGGAAGTCTCGCCGAGCGGATACTCTACGACAGCGTAGAAATCCATACCATTTGCGGACCAGGTTTCGGTATTGGTGGTATCGGGATCATCAATCGAGTGCTGCCCGAATGCAGCTGCAATTGTTATACCGTCAACAGGCTCGATCTCACCGCGGATGGTGAACTGCTTGTTACTGTCATCTTCAGGTTCGTTGTCCCCTGCACCGTTTGTGAAAGCCATATCGAAGCTGACCATGTCGAAACTGAGGTTGATGTTGGCACCGATATCGCGCTTGGCGAAATTCTTGAACTCACTTCCTCCTGTAAGAACAGCCCTGCTGAGGAAGTACATGCTGCTGCTCGAACGCGTGTAGTTGTAGCCGAAAGGTCTCTTGAACTGCCCCATGGTAAACGTAACATTCTCATTGAAGTGCAGGTTGGCGACTATGTCCTCGGTAGTTAGACTGAGATCTTCGTACTCACCTTC
>JAIOSX010000250.1 GCA_021107345.1 Candidatus Aegiribacteria sp. | reverse complement strand
CAGCGTTTATGAAAAATGGAATCGATACAAATACAAGAACTGTAATGATCCCGGCAGGGCTTCCCATTATCCTCACCCCCAGGTCCGCAAGGATCCTGACGAACCAGTGATTTCTGCCGGATACGGCAAGAATGGCTGTACCCACGACCGTAGGCGGAACAACTATCGGAATATGAACGATGCTTTCAACAAGATTCTTTCCGGGAAAATCTTTCCTTGCAAGAAGATACGCAAATGGAGTTCCCAGCAAAAGGCAGATAACCGCTGCCATTCCCGACGTGTACAGGCTCAGGAGAACGGCGTTCATTATCTCCCCGTCGTGCAGGGATTCCCAGATGATACCCGGTGACGGTGCTGTGGCGATATTCAGCAGTGGAAGAGCCAGGAAGGCCAGCACCACCACAGCGAATGCTATGCAGATCCATATGAAGGGACCTGATTTCATGGGTTACTCCACAAGGCGGGCAAGACACTCCGGTATTGATGCAACATCAGTTTCAGAGGATATTCTGCAGGGTATGAACGGAGGTTGTCCCTTTTCTTCCAGTACCGCAAGGCCGCCTTCGGGTGACATCATGTATTCAAGGAACAGTATGGCTGCATCCGCATTCGGCGACTGGTTCATCAACGTTATCCCATAGGCAATCGGCGCTCCTATAATAATTCTTGTCTCACCCGGAGAGCTTCCTGCTATCTCTGTTGCTGCCGTTGAATATAGATCCTCGAAATCAGGATCTCCGAGGTTGATTTCAGACGGGAAATCAATGTATTCGAGATCGTGCTGAACCGCCACGGAAAGGTATTCGAACGCGTAATCCAGATGTCCGCTTTCAAGAAGCGAAATCAATTCGACTGAACGGGGTCTGATATTCCTTTCATCACGATTATCGATAAGAGAAACCGCTAACCCCGGAATGTTGTAATATTCCTCAGCAAGCTGCAGCAGCAGAAGTGTTCTGTAACCGCATGGGTCGGCATCAGGGTCGGAATGCCCCCATTCAATATCCTCGTTCTGCAGGATTTCGATCCAGTTATCAGCATTTATCTCATCCGCGAGGCGGCTCTCGGGAGTGTATGCAAGAACCATTCTGTTTGTTGCGAAAATGGCGTTCCAGGATGCGAAGTCCGGAATCAGCATATTGTCAATCACCCGGTAATCAGCTGAAGCCATTATATCACAGTCTTCCCTGCCCAGTTCAGTTATCTTCCTTGCGCAGGCAACGCTTCCCGCGGATTCACGTCTTATATCAACTTCCGGATACATCGATTCGAACTGTTCTTCAATAATCTCAAGAGGAACAGCCAGACTTCCGGCATGAAATATCGTAACAATTCCTGAAATATCTCCTGCAAGAATAATTGCCGACAATATAAGAACAGCAGCTGTACTCCTTCTCAATTCAATACCCCCCTATGTAAATGTTTACCATCGGCTGGGAATATATTCGTTATGTCAGAATGACACAACCATGGGAACCGTGCATCAAAAGCTATTAACAGAGGTGCTATACTCATAGAGGATATTACTATTTCTAACGAATTGAATTTGCTAAGTGGCGCAAGTGGCGTCCGGTCCCACGAGGTATTCGATGATCTCGTTGGCCATCATGGCGGCCACAATGGCAACCCTTGATGAAAGTGTACCAAGGGAAAGATCACTCTCCTGATCTCCCACAATCGTCAGGTTCTGCCGTCTGTCAACTCTAATTGAATCAGTCCTTCCGAACCCTGCTATACCCGAGCAGGAGAAGACCGGTTTACGGGGTAATCCGCAAAGCCAGGATTCAAGGAGCATGATCTTGGTCTCCTCCCTGTCCACCGCTTCAACAAGCACATCACAATCACCAAAGATTGAACAGGCGTTTCCAGAATCGATAAGTCTGTTGTGAATCTCAATGTCAGCGTCGGGATTGATGAGTTTCAGATTATACCTCAGTGCTTCAACCTTGGGATATCCTATCTGATCTCTGAAATAGAACTGCCTGTTGAGATTGGGCAGTTCAACAGAATCGAAATCAGCCATTACAATCCTGCCGATACCGGCGCGGGTAAGTGATGCGGCCACATTCGATCCTACTCCGCCGACTCCGGTGATACCCACTGACGATTTGTTGAGAAAAACAGTCAGGCCGGGTGGATTGTCTCTAAATGTACTGATTTTTTCATCACTCATTTTTTAATTCTAAGCAATCATTTACTGATATGCCAGAGTCCTTTTCGGAGGGTTGTCTCCAGCCCCTGCGGTTTGTAGCTTTCATGGGTATATTTCTGTGGCATTTATCACTGTGAATAAATAATTTTTCCAATTACTGGCATATACACAGGGAGTTTTTATGGCAAACACACACAACGCCGGTAAGATTCTTGAAAAACAGAGGATTCTAGGTACGCTCAAGTACAGCCCCAAACCTTCCATAAGAGGGTATACGGGGGAGATACTCAGAATTGATATCTCAGAACCTTCCTTCAGGATCATACCGGTAACGGAGAAAATTAAAGAAGTTTTCACCGGAGGAAAAGGTTTCGACCTCTGGATGATGTGGCAGGAAGTTACCTCCGAAACGAAATGGGACAGTCCTGAGAACCCGATATGCATAGCCGCAGGGCCTCTCGGAGGAACCACTTCTTTTGCGGGTGCTGGTAAATCAATTGTCACAACCATTTCCCCCACGACGGGATCCGCAGTGGATTCTAATGTTGGAGGACACTTCGGTCCTTTACTGAAATTCTCAGGCTTTGACTGCCTTGTTGTCACCGGCAAATCTGAGAATGAACTGATAGTCTTCATTGACGGGATGAACGGGAAAGTCCAGGTGATTGAATCTCCGCTTCTTTCGGTGAACTCCCACCTGGCTGCGGAAGAGCTTGCTGAGATGTATTCCGATGATGATGACGACAAACGGCATATTTCGACGGTTTCGGCAGGCTCAGGGGCAGATCACGCATGGATAGGATGCCTGAATTTCTCCTGGTGGGACTGGAGAAGGAGAACCATGAGGTTGAAACAGGCCGGAAGGGGTGGAACAGGCTCAGTCTTCAGGAACAAAGGTCTGAAAGCTCTTGTAGTAAAGGCTCCCCACACAAGACCGGCATGGACAATTTCGCAGCAGGATTCATCCCCTGTGGAGGTGTCCAATGCTTGAATTGAAAAAAGTGGACGCTATTATCGAGAAATGGAACACCAATCCCGACTTCGTCATCGAGATGATGCAGGATGTTCAGGACGAATTCAGATATATCCCGAAGGAAGCTCTTGAAAGAATCGCTGACAAAACCGAAAAACCAAGGGGTAAACTGTTTCATATCGCCACCTTTTACAACGCTTTCAGCCTTGAGCAAAGGGGTGAAACGGAAATACAGGTCTGTATGGGAACAGCATGCTACGTAAAGGGGGCAGCGGATGTACTTGCAGCCCTCGAAAGGACTCTTGGTGTTTCAAGCGGAGAAACGACACCCAATGGTAAATTCACTCTTACGGAAGTCAGATGCGTCGGTGCATGCGGGCTAGCTCCTGTTGTTACCATCGGCGATGAGGTTTTAGGAGGAGTCAAATCCAACGAAGTACCCGATATCATAAAAAGATTCAGTTAAGGAGGGCCGGAAATGACAATTGATCAGTTGAAACAGATGCAGCAGAAGGCCCTCAAAGAGTACGAAAACTACAGTGCAGCACTTATGGTATGTACAGGAACAGCATGTGTTGCAAATAAATCCTTCGATCTCGTCACTCTCCTGAATGAGGAACTTGAAAAACGTAACCTGTTGAATAAGTACCTGGTGGTACCGACCGGATGTAACGGGTTCTGCGCCCAGGGTCCCATTATGGTGGTTCAGCCTGAGGGAATATTCTACGAGAAGCTTACATGCAACGATATCCCGGAAATAATTGAGAAGCATTTGGAGGGCGGGGAACCGGTCGAAAGGCTTCTTTATCATCATGATGGAGCAGCTGTTCCGAAGATGGAAGATATTCCGTTTTTCGGAAAGCAGAAACTGCTTGCTCTGCGGCACAAGGGAATGATAAATCCGGAGAAGATCGAGGATTACTTCAGGCTTGATGGATACCAGGCTTTTCACAGGATACTCACAACAATGAAACCGGATGAAGTAGTAACTGAGATTATCCGTTCCGGTATAAGAGGCCGTGGAGGCGGTGGTTTCCCGGCTGGAGTGAAGTGGCAATCGTGTGTTGAAGCCGTTGACAAAACCGGATATCCGCCGTCTGTGATATGCAACGCCGATGAGGGAGACCCCGGCGCTTTCATGGACAGAAGCATAATAGAGGCAGATCCCCACAGTGTGATAGAGGGAATGCTTACCGGCGCCTATGCCGTTTCCGCCGCCAGGGGATACATCTACATCCGCAAGGAATACCCCCTTGCCATGAAACGGCTGATCATTGCTATAGATCAGGCACGTGAACATGGTCTTCTTGGAAAGAACATTTTCAATGCAGGATTCGATTTCGACATCGTTGTACACAGGGGTGCCGGAGCCTTCGTGTGCGGTGAATCCTCAGCTCTGATGGCTTCCATGGCCGGAAATCCGGGGGAACCAAGGGCAAAATATGTCCGCTCTGTTGAGAGAGGCTACAAGGATAAACCGACTGTTCTGAACAACGTTGAGACCTGGGCCAATATTCCACTGATAATGGAAAAAGGAGCCGAATGGTTCGCATCAATCGGAACGGGCGATGTCTCTCTGAATCCCTGGAACGGATCATCGGGGACCAAGGTTTTCTCTCTTGTTGGAGACGTGAATAACATTGGTCTCGTTGAAGTACCAATGGGAATAACTCTCCGTGAGATCATCTACGATATCGGTGGAGGCATTCCAGATGGCAGGGAATTCAAGGGAGTACAGACAGGAGGTCCATCCGGAGGAGTCCTTCCTGCCGACAAACTTGACCTTCCCGTGGATTTCGATACTCTCACGGAGGTTGGCTCAATGATGGGCTCTGGCGGAATGGTTGTCATGGACGACGAAACATGCATGATCCAGGTGGCAAAATACTTCGTTGATTTCCTTAAGGACGAATCCTGCGGCAAGTGCACACCCTGCAGGGAAGGACTCGTCGCCCTTGGTACAATTCTTGATCGAATTACCAGCGGGAATGGCCGCCAGGGTGATATCGAACTTCTCGAGGAATACGGGCAGAATATGTGCGAATGCAGCCTGTGCGCTCTGGGACAGACAGCAGCTAATCCAGTTCTCAGTACGATCAAGTACTTCCGGGAAGAATACGAAGAGCATATCCGGGAGGGAAAATGCCCGGCGCTCAAGTGCAAGGCACTGATCAAGTACAAAATAATCGCTGACAACTGTACCGGCTGCACCATCTGCGCCAGAAACTGTCCAGTGGACGCGATCGAGGGCAGCCTGAAGGAACAACATATGATAGATCAGGAAAAGTGTATTCACTGCGGAGTCTGCAGGGAAGTATGTAACTTCAATGCGGTGGAGGTACTCTAATGGCTGACAGAGAAATAATAACAATCGAAATCGACGGAAAATCAGTCTCGATTGAAGAGGATACTACCATTCTTGAAGCCGCCGGGAAAATCGACATCTACATTCCAGCTCTATGTAACAGTGAACTGGTGGAGCCGTATGCAGCATGCAGACTCTGCACTGTGGAAGTTGACGACGGTAGAAGAACAAAACTTGTTACTTCATGCAATTATCCTGTTCGGAAACCCATCAAGGTATACACCTCATCGGAAAAGGTGCTCAGGAACAGGAAAATAACGCTGGAAATGATGCTTTCCAGGTGGCCCAATGTACAGCTCGTCAAAGACCTTGCGAAAAATGCCGGTATTGAAAAACCCCGCTATCAGCATCCTGCAGTTGATCTGAATCCCAACGCCTGTATTCTATGCGGTCTTTGCATGAGAATCTGCGAACAGGGCATCTGGGAAAATATCATAAACTTCTCGAGCAGGGGAGCTGAAAGGGCCGTTCAAATGCCCTACGATTCCGAGCAACCTCACTGTATTGGATGCGGTGCCTGCGCTGAAATATGTCCCACCGGGGCAA
>JAIOSX010000172.1 GCA_021107345.1 Candidatus Aegiribacteria sp. | reverse complement strand
TTGCATAAATGGGATGGAGGGGAATACCCTTCATTCCAATTTTCTCTTCGTAGTAGTTTGAAAGACCGAATGATCCCGGATTTCCGCCACAACCTCACCTCGCGTGCATATCTGCCGGACGTTGATTTGTTGGAAACAGTCGGAAATATTCCCGGTTAGCGTCATTTCGACCGTCTTTCAGGCTTTGGCTTCTACGGAACGGGCCTGCATCATCATCCTGCCATGGAATGTAATACGCATCGGGTTCGCATACCAGTTCCAGTGGCTCTGGAGAAGGTCTTGGGTCTTCCCAGAGATCAGGGCGCAGAGCAAACGCATCCAGAAATAGTTCTCCCTGTGGTTTCCTATCTTTTATATCCTATTCTTTTCAGAAGTTCTATGCGATTCTCGATATCCTCTTCGATCTCAACGGCAAAGGGGGGTTCACCGTCGATAACGCCCATGATGCCGCCTCCCTGATCCGAACGCCCCACGATAACCTGCACGGGATTTGCGGTGGCGCAGAAGATCCTGCAAACCTCGGGAACAGCTTTCACCTGATTCAGAATCTGTATAGGGAAAACCCCGCTGAGCACTATCATGAACACGTGGCCGCATTGGAGTTTCAGGATGTTCTTCTCGGCTATTAATCTCAACTCAAGGTCTGTTCCGTCACTTCTTACAAGCCTTGGGCCGGATGCCTCTGAGAATGCGAGTCCGAATCGGGCACCTGGAACCGTGCCGGATACAGCTTCGTATACATCTTCAACTGTTTTGATGAAATGGGACTGTCCTAGAATAATATTGCAGCCTTCAGGAAAATCAAGCTCTACCAGTTCAATTACGGGTTTGTCCATCGGTACCGCCTTTTAGTATCTCTTCCGTTTACTTGCCGAATGTATATTCATTTCCGCCCGGTAATTAGCCACCGTCCGCCTTTTCACTTCCATTCCTGCTTCTTCCAGTACCTGAACAAGCTTCGCATCGGACAAAGGTTTGAGCTTGTCCTCCGATTCTATGAGTTTCCTCAGTTCATCCTTCACCGTTCTGCTGGATATTTCTCCTCCATCGCCGGGAAGAGCCCTGCTGAAGAAGAATCTCATCTCGTGAATCCCACCCGGGGACTGAACGTATTTGCCATTGATAGCTCTGCTGATGGTGGACTGATTATACCCGAGGACATCGGCAACCATTTGAAGTGTAAGGGGCCGCAGCCCTTCTATTCCGTGATCGAAAAAGCCCCTCTGATACTCAGCGAGGAATTCACCTATCCTTGTTACGGTTTCCTGACGCTGCCTTATCGCCTTAATGAACCACGAAGCCTTCTGAAACTTCTTCTTGACGTATTCCCTCTCCTTCGGTGATGTATCGGGGGATTCAAGGATACGCCTGTTACGTGCTGATATCATCAGGTGTGGGAACCTGTTGTCATTCAGAACTGCCTCGAAATGGTCGTCTATTTTGAAGATAATAATGTCAGGTATTACAGCGGTATTTTTCGAAGATGAGAATTCGTTGCCCGGCCACGGTTTAAGAATGGATATCCTGTCAATAGCTTCCTGAACCTTGTGGGGCGATACTTTTTCGACCGATGCTATGGTCTTGATCTTTCTCTCTGCAAGCTCATTGAAATGTTCACTTACAATCCTGTATTCAAGACTGTCATAATCGTATCCCAGTTTCTCCAGCTGCATTTCGAGTGCGCCACTCGCACTCAGCGCGCCTATACCTGTAGGTTCCAGAGTCCGGACAATTCCGAGAGCCTCAAGAAGGAGATCGGGGTCACCTTCCCAGGCAGACTGCAGTTCATGGACCGGCAGGGAAAGCAGCCCGTGCCTGTTGAGAGAATAGATCACATAAACTACAGCTTCCTCCAGATCATCGGGAAGCATCAGCGACCAGACCTGAACAAGAAGATACTCGTATAGCGTTGGCTCACTGGGAGGTTCAGGCATCCAGGGATCTTCGTCACCGCGATACGAATCCGCATAGCTGCCCCCTGAATGCTCATCCAGCTTTTTCAGGATATCCAGTGTATCAACCTCGGTGCTGTCGCTTCTGGAGGGTTCCTCATCCCACGAATTTTCACTTTCACGGTTTTCATCACTGTCACCTTTTTCGTCCTCTTCCCTGTTTTCAGACCCCTTTTGTTCAAGAAGAGGATTATCCTGAAGCTCCTGTTTGATACGGTTATCGAGATCCAGAGAGGGAATCTGAAGAATCTCAAGAGCCTGCCTTATCTTCTGTGTAAGCGCAAGTTTCTGGGTCTGCACCATTCGGAGATTCTGATTGAACCTTAAATCCGGCATACTACAGCCTGAACCCTTCACCAAGGTAGATAGAACGGGCTTCGGGGTTTTCGGCAAGCTCCTGGGCTGATCCGGATATCAGTATCTTACCATCGTACATGATATATGCCCTGTCGGTGATCTCAAGAGTTTCCCTTACGTTATGGTCGGTAATGAGAATACCAAGCCCTCTTGACTTAAGCTCCCTTACTATACCCTGGATATCATCAACAGCTATGGGATCAATACCCGCAAATGGTTCATCAAGGAGAAGGAATGCGGGATCTGTCACGAGAGCCCTTGCTATCTCAACCCTTCTTCTCTCTCCTCCTGACAGGGTGTAGGCCTTCTGATCAGCAACCTTTTCAATTCCCAGATCGGCAAGAAGCTGTGCCTGCCTCTTCTTCCTCTCCCTCTTTCTGAGTCCGGTTGTTTCCAGGATACTCATGAGATTGTCAGCAACTGTCATTCTTCTGAACACACTTGATTCCTGGGGAAGGTAGCCTATCCCCAGCCTGCATCTTCTATACATTGGCAGATGGGTCAAATTGATGTCATCCATGAACACATCACCTGAATCCGGCCTGATGAACCCTACTATCTGATTGAAAGTAGTGGTCTTTCCAGCACCATTAGGACCGAGCAGCCCGACTATCTCACCCCTCGACACAGAGAGAGACACTCCGTTGACCACAGCCCGTTTCCTGTACCTCTTAACCAGTTTGTCCGTTCTCAGAACCTCCGGATCTATTTCATTCATCTTGCTCGCGATCATGGATTACCTCCGAGATAGCTGTACGTTCCGGTCACATGGCCCGACACGTTGACTTCCACGACCTCACCGTTTTCAAAACTGATGCGAAGACTGTTGCCCCTGACGGTATTCATTTCATTTCTTGAGGCGGCTGAGCCCCCGGATTTCATCCGGAGCGTTGCTGAACCTGCAAGTGATACGGAATCAGGTTCACCGTTCTCGAATGCGAAAAAAGCCCTTTCCGATGAGAACCATGTTTCAGCAGGGGGTTCAACACCGGTATCAAGAAAATAGCCTGTGGCTCCACCTTCTATTCTAACGGAACGGGGATCACCCGAGGATTCCAGAAGAATCTCCATCCAATCTCCAGATATTTCACTATCCTCCGACTCGAGCACAGGTGAACCGAAAAGCTCGAATCTGTCCTCATTGCCGAAGTATCTCAGATATTCGGAGGTGGAATAGAAATCCATACCGGGCATGGAAACCGAAGCGTTTCCCTGAGCCTCCGCCTGGTTTTCATCGGGAAAGAACTCCAGCCTGTCAGCGATAACTATCAGACTGTCGTCACCCTCAATCCTCCTGAGAACGGGATCAACAGTTATGAAAAGGCTGCCTCTGTCTCTGTCATAAAGAGCGTACTGTCCCTCAACCCTTCCTATGCGGGGGCCGGTCATGATAACATTCTCCCTTGCGGTCGCCTTACCCGATTCCCGAAAATACACCACTTCTCCGGCCTCCAGAACCGTTTCGCCATCGGTAAGTATAACGCTGCCGGTCATAGTTATCATTCCCGCTTCCTTAAGATACTCAAGGTAGTGGGAAGTTCCTGTAAGGGTATCAGCTTCAACGGTAACATTGCTGTAGAATATCGCGTTGCCGGATTCCTGCCAGACGGTTCCACTGTCGGAAGTTACTGTGACTTCTCCATCGGTGACCACAACATTGCCGAAAAGGTCTATTACCAGTTCTGCAGAATCCGTATCCCTGCTCACCGCCCTGTCCGCTGTTGTTGTGAAAACCCCTGCACCTGCCACCAGCAACGAGCAGAATACAATTAGTAAGCTATTCAAGATCCAGAGTCCCGGAGTACACAGCAGTGAACTCCTCTTCAATATCAACGCCCTCAACCGCTCCGAGACCAGTATCAAGATCAACACCTCTCCCGGAAAGCACTGTCTGTCCTGCTGAATCCGGAATGGTCAGTACCACAAGGCAGTCACTGTGGAAAATCTCCATTTCATCATTCCAGATAATCTCCTGCGTTTCCAGATACCTGCCATCGTCAGTTTCAGCGATAACATTGTCCCAGATTCTCATGAGGCCTGATTGAAGTTCAACCAGCCCAGAATCACCTTTTAGAATCGTTGTTGGAATATCCTCTTCAAAGAAAGTCAGATCAATATCGAAGAGAAGCAGCAAACTGTCACCTTCAGTATAAACGGCCAATTCGCTTACAAGACGCCAGGAGCGGTTACCTTCCAGAGATTGCACCAGGGTGAAATCCTCAACGATCTGTATCGGCTCCCGGTCGGGGTCCATGTCTACGGTATCTGAACTACCGCAGGCCAGGAGCAAAGCCAGGACGGCGAGCCCAGCGCTCATGAATCCAGACCCATTGTTCGGGATCTTCACGTATCCACTCCTCAATCCTTCCGGTAAGATCGGCTGTAAGCTTAATATAACCTTTGTCTCCTTCATACTCCGACAGGTTCAGAGGCTCATCGATATGAAGCGTATATTTCCCGTTTTCCCCTCTCGATATATGCAGTGTAAGAACAGGAATTCCAAACCTCAGGGCCAGCTGCGATGGACCAACAGGCGTTCTGGCCGGGAGACCCATGAAATCGACAAAATCGCTTTCCACCCCCATCGTATCCTGATCTATCAAAATACCCACAGCGGTATTATCACGCAACACCCTCATAAGCCTTGCAATACCACTTCCCCTGTCGATAAGTTCCGTTCCGTAGCGGGCTCTCAGGCTGTTGAAATACTCGGACGTTTCTTTATGGGCAAGTTTTCTCGTAACTATACCTATCTTATGTCCCATAAGCTGAACGGCTCTTGGTATAATTTCCCATGCCGAGTAGTGTGCTGTTATAGCAATGACTCCTTTGCCGAGGGAGAGCGCAGCCTCCATGTGTTCCTCTCCACGAATTTCAACTTCCCTGCGAAACTCATCGTCGGATCTAAAATTGAGATGGATGAAATCAGTCATCCCAGAGATAATGTACCTGTAAACATGACTCAGCCGTACTTTCAAACCGCAGGGACGAATTATGTGTTTCTCATTTATTCTGAATATCCTGCGGGATCTGCCCGGAATCAGGGAGGCGATTAACCCGAAAAGACAGGCATTCACCCAGATAAGCTTTCTGGGCATAACCCTCCCGAGGAATACAAGTAATTTAACCAGAGGAAGAAGCATTGAATGCCTGAATCGGCGGAATGGGAGACGGGATGCCATTATCGCTTTATTTCAAACCTGCCTGGAGGGCATCGTGAAGATAGAGAATACCCACAGGTACACGATCATGATCGATAACCACCAGGGAGGTTATTCCGAGTTCTTCCATTCTGGAAACGGCAATGGTGGCAAGTTCATCTTCGCAGCAGGTTGCGGGTTTCCTGATAAGTACATCTCCAAGTGTCAGATCAAGCACATTAGCGCGATTCTTCATGAGTCTGCCAAGGTCTCCGTAAACAAAAATCCCGTTTAGTTTTCTCTGCAAGTCCGTTGAGAAACATACCCCCCGGTGACCGGTCATTACCGCAATTGCTTCCGTAAGGGGTGCTGATTCACTGATTTCCGGCAGGTAATCGGAGACCATCAGATCGCTTACCCTTGTAAGAAGCTTTCTGCCAAGTGTTCCGCCCGGATGAACCTGGGCAAAATCATCGGAGGAGAAGTTCCTTATCTGAAGCAGTGCCATTGCAAGGGCATCACCCAGTGCCATCATCGAGGTCGTACTTGCAGTGGGCGCAAGGTCGTAGGGGCAGGCTTCCTTCATGTCAGGAAGGGGCAGAACCACATTGGCTGCCCTCGAAAGAAGAGAATCCCGGGAGCAGGTAATGGCAACTATCGGAATCGAAAGTCTCATGAAACAGGGAAGAAGCAGAGCTATCTCCTCCG
>JAIOSX010000187.1 GCA_021107345.1 Candidatus Aegiribacteria sp. | reverse complement strand
CCTTCAGGAAGTTGAATGGAAGAGCACAGAACTGAGTGCTGGCTCCACCGCCGAGGAAAAGCACTGTATATTCTTCATCTGAAAGCCCCATGATCTCAAGCATGTTCTTCTGTGTTTCACAGAACATCCTGTCGAACTGTGCCGATCGGTGGGAAATCTCCATAACGGACATCCCCATATTTTCGAAGTTTATGACACCCTTTGCCGCTTCTTTCACTACATCGTAGGGAAGAGTAGCTGGTCCTGCGAAAAAGTTGAATACACGTTCGGGCATTTCTGTCTCCCTGGTTAAAGTATTGCTGAAATAAACACAAATTTTCCTTCTTCTGGAATAACCATGAATATGCTTCCTGTAACAGGTGATTTGCAAGTGTGGATTCAGAAAGCAAGGTTAAGCTTTTGATGCTCTTGATAGAAGGAATACGCCCAGGGAAATATAGACAATATCGGCTATGCTTGCTGCAAGAAGAGGGGGGAGAGCTCCCTTATGACCCAGGGTCTGGCCGAGTCGCAGAAGGGAGAAAAAGATAAAAGCCAGGAGTATAGCAAGACCGATACTTGACGACTTGCCGCTTCTCGGATTTCTCAGGGCCAGCGGGGCTCCCACAAAGACCATTATCAGATTTGAGAGAGGGAAGAAGAACTTCAGATAGAATTCGACCAGGTCTCCCCTTGAGTCACCTCCGGCGTTATCAACGCTTTCAATATAGTTCCGAAGTTCGATGAAGTTCATTTCCCCGGGTGCTTTCTGTCTTGAACCGAAATTAACAGGTGTTTCGGCTATTTCGGGGAGAAGCAGCGTATCGGCAGTTGAGAAAACCAGTGCTCCGGATGGTCCGAATATCCTGTCAGTGGTACCTATACCTGTCCATGTGGAATCGATCCACAGCATTCTGTCCATATCCAGTCTTCTGGTGACTCTGCTGCTGTCATCGAACCACTCAATAGTTACATTGTCCATTATTTCGGTCTGCCCGTTGAAAAAACCGATATCCAGTATAGATCCGTCCGGTGACCTGTGGGCGAAATTACTTCTTCTCGAATAGTTGATCGGTTCCTGCCCATCAATTTCAATCCTTTTCACCTGTGTCTGCTGGTATGTAGCGTTGGCTACTATGAAATCACCCACACCAAGCTCAAAGATGGATGTTAGACCACCGACTATGAGCAGCGGCAGGAAGATTCTGGGTATGCTTATTCCCGCAGCCCTCATCGCAACCAGTTCGTTCCTTTTTGAAAGGGATGAAATCAGGAATAATGAGCTTAGAAGGACAGCTACAGGCAGGACCAGCACGATGATGTAGGGTAGTCCGTAGAAGTAATAGGTCAGAAAGGCGCCAACTGATACATCCTTGTCAACCCATCTGGTAAAATGGTCGAACGCATCGACGCTTACGAAGACAATTACGAATGATGAAACGGCGACGAGTATCATCTTTAAGAACCTCACGGCAAGATAAACATCGAGTTTTTTAAAAATCATACGGAACCGCTTTCATGTGAGCCCTCAGCAGTGCCTGTTTCATGCCTCCCACGAGTTCTTATAAAAATCGAGCTGATAGCTGTTGTCACTCTTCCCAGAGGCAGAGGATTGCCTTCATGCAGGCTCCTGATTGTGAGTATTGTTCCAAAGACACCCAATATGATATTCGGAAGCCACATTGAGAGGAATGCGGGCATCATTCTCCTGTCCGCGAGCTGTTCCCCGGCAATCAGGAAAAGGTAATATGCAAGAATCACCAGAAGGCTTACACCGAGAGCAATACCTGCACTGCCCTTTCTGGTTGACAGCCCCAGCGGGATACCGAGAAGCACGAATACTATACACGCGAATGGAATGGAGTACTTCTTCTGTATTTCAACTCTGTAACGACTTATGCTTCGCTGCAATGAAGCCTTGCGATCTGCCAGAATTCGAAGGTCGCCGGAATGCTGCGAAAGAAAATTCCTCGAGAGATTGAAGTATGTTCGTGCGTCAACGCTGTCAGGAGGCGGAAAATCAGTTCTTCCGGTAAAGATTGTCGAATCATTTATCATGGCAAGAAGGGGCCTGCTTCCTGTACTGACCAGTGAATCCTCAAACATTTCAACCTGTTTTTCAAGGGAATCAACAAGCGCTCTCATCTGACCTGCGGAAAGTTCCCTGTCTCCCCGATTATCACGGTCCTGCCTGACCAGTTCCTCGGATCGGACTATCTCAACAGTATAGACAGTGAAATCCAGTTTTCTGTACTCACCGGTTTCTGTCAGTTCATGCATCTGGCCGTCGGTGAGAACAAGTCGAAAACGATTGGCTGAGACAGGCTCCATTCTTCCCCTGAGGGCTGTAATGGTTCTCCCGGGCATACCGGGAACCCGTTCATGTATGACGACGTTTTGAAGCTCGCCGGTCAAGTCGTCCTTCTCCTCCACGATTATTCTGTAGTTTTCGATGTCTTCTACGAACATTCCCGGTATGATCTTCGCAGCGGGACGCATTGTACCGATGTCCAGGAGAAGGTTCTTTGCCAGATGATTCGCGTCGGGCAGAACGTAGTTGTTGAAGAGTACCATGGTTGCCGACAGGAGGACAGCTGCCAGCATGAGCGGCTTTATCAACATGAAGATACTTATGCCTGAGGATTTCATTGCGGTTACTTCGAGGTCGGATTCCATCCTGCCAACCGCCATGAGAACTCCAGCCAGAACTCCCATTGGAATCACAACTGCAACCATTGAGGGAAGCAGCAGCAGGAATACTTCTACAACGGTTCTTACCGGCACCCCCTTGCTTACGATCATATCCAGAAGATCCAGCAGTTTATCCAGCAGCATCACAAACGTGAAGATACCGCAGGAAAGAAGGAAGGGCGCGATGAACTCTCTTAAAGTGTAAACTTGCAGTTTTTTCATTTAATTCTCATTATTGGCATTCGGTAATATCATACAATATGACAATTATACCCTGTATCGGGAACCATGAGTAAGCGGGAGACTAGAATCTGCATATGAGAATAAGAACCAAAATTCTGCCATTTATCATGCTGTTCATAGCGAACGCATCTGCCGGAGCCGTCGGAGTGCGTGCTCCCATGCTCATTCCCGCGTATCCCTGGGAGACTGAATACTCTACAGATATGCTCGTTGATCCCGGTGTATCCTGGAAACTGGTGCATTCCTTTCGGAGAAGCTTCCTCTGCTGGCGGCTTTTCTACGGGTCCACACCTGTTTCGACACTGGGCTGTTTTCCCATTGATGAGATGAACCATCGGTCGGTGGAGTGGTCTCTGCGAGACACCTGGACCACCATGAACAGGAATAACTGTCTGCGTACGTCAAGGGACCAGACCTCTCTTATACCGACAATCTACCTGCCCCTGGACATGCCGCCGATACTTGCCGGTGCAATTGGAGAAGGCGGGCAGATAGATATCAGCGGTTACCAGAAGATCACTCTGTCCGGAATAAGTCATTACAGACCTAACGCGGTTGAAAGAGAGGGGGAGAGCCAGTCACTCTTCCCGGATCTCAAGATGGAACAGGAATTGAGGGTTCAGCTGGAAGGAACAATCGGTGATAAGGTTCATGTTGATGTAGACCATGACAGCCAGCGGAGCTTCGGCCCCCAGAGCAGCCTTAGTCTGCGTTACGAAGGATACGAAGATGAGATAATTCAGCGTATTGAGATGGGTGATATCAGCCTTTCTATTACCGGGCCTGAATTCGTTTCATACAGCATTCCCCACCAGGGGCTTTTCGGAGCTAAGATAGTGGCTCAGGTTGGTCCCGTTGAATTCACCACAATAGCAAGCCGTGAAGCCGGTTCAACAGAATCCTCAGAATTTGTCGGTCAGGCCACCCTGGTCGAAGACAGTATTCTCGACATTAACCCGGCGGATAATTACTTCTTCTACACAAGTCCCGATTCCCTGGAGCAGCCCCATATTGCGTCAATCAGGGTTTTTCAGGATGACGATGATGTAACCAACAATCAGGAAACCGGGGCGGTTGAGGGGGCATGGTACATTGAAGGCACGGGACAGACCGGCCCCGGTTACTGGGATGAACTTCTACCCGGCCTTGATCTG
>JAIOSX010000362.1 GCA_021107345.1 Candidatus Aegiribacteria sp. | reverse complement strand
CCCAGTCGATGGAATGGAACGTGGTATCCGACAAGTCTCTCATTCCCGGCTTTGAGGATATGGAAGTCATTGATCCGGGTTTCAACCTGCAGCACATCGAAGACAGAACCTCCGTGATATTCTGGAGGCTGATAAAAACCTGGTTCACCAACGACGTTTCAGACACAAGGAAGGTTGCTCTCCCGTCGTTTCTTGATGGATTCGGAAAACAGCTGTCCAGTACCAGAAGTGATAATGGCTGGCTCTTTTTCAAGGACGCGGCAGTAGGTACTGTTGAAGTTCAGAACATTATTCCAGGAACGAAGAACCGCATGGACAGGATTGAGGTTCTCGTAAAATGGTCAGGCATAAATGCCAGGAGAAACGATGGCGGGAAGGTGCATGTAACCGGTCGGAAGATCATAAGACCACAGATATATACCCTTGTCCGCAAGCATGGCACAAAAACCGCCGTTGATCAAAGCTTCAGATCATCTCACTGCCCCGGCTGCGGAGCACCCTACGAAGGCGGCCATACCGGGGAATGCGAATACTGCGGAAGACCTCTGAACGATGGAAGCCAGGATTGGGTACTTGAATCCGTGAAGCGTTTCTCCGCATCCAGAATAACCGCAAAAGCAATAGACGGAATAGAAAGGGCAGCCCTGGTACCGCCGGAACTGCTTCTCTCAGCAATGGTCAAAGCCATGTACGCGGATGGTGAAGTTGATGAAAAAGAAATGAAAACCCTCTCGGCCTTCGCTGATAAACGGAAAATAACCGGCGAACAGCTGACTGAAATAATCAACACGGTAAAATCAGGAGAAAACACACTGCCGGTCCCGGATAACCAAAGTGAGGCCAGGGAAATACTGGCAGCCATGTCAAGGATGGTACTTGCGGACGGGAAACTGACCGGCAGTGAGAAGAACCTTCTTCAAACCTTCGGAGAATCCCAGGGACTGGTATGGGCAGATGTGAAGCTCATCATTTCCCAGCAAAAGGCAAAACTGTACATTGAAGCAAGGAGAACTATAAAGGAGACCAGATAGAAATACTTCCGGTTTGATGGCAAATATGCTATTGCTATTGTAATTGATTCGTTTCTGGTGTAACTTACATACATATTCTGTTTCCTGCCCGAACAAAGGGAGGTTTTCAGATAAACAGTGATATTAAGATTCTTCAGAAAAAGCTTGCGGATATTCGCAATTCTCGCAGCAGATCGCCAGAAGATGAAATCACAGCTCTTCTCGATCTTGCAGAAGTGCTGAACACTAGCAATCCTGATAAAGCCTGTAATCTGATTGAACAGGCTCTCTCGATAGCTCAGGATAATGGAATTGAAAATCTTTGCGCAAGATGCTACATGATTGAAGGTATTTCATACTCATACAGAGGAGAGTATGAGAAAGCGCTTGATTACAGCCTGAAAGCTCTTGCGATTTATGAAGACACCCCGGACAAAATCGATCTTTCCAGCACACTTAATGCTATCGGCATCATTTACGGGAAACGTAAAGACCATGATAACGCACTCAAATACTACTTCAGATCGCTTGCTATAAGAGAGGATATTGGTGATAAAAAGGGTATAGCGGTAACAACTAATAATATCAGCAACATCTACCAGGATCAGGAGGATATAGAAAAGGCGCTGGAGTTCGTTGAAAGGTCTCTGCAATCTTTCACGGAACTTGATGATGACCTCGGGATTGCCACTTCCTGTAACAACATGGGCATAATCCTGAGATACAAGGGCGACTTCACCGGCGCGAAGAAGCATTTTAAGAAAGCTTATGAAATATTCAATCGGATAGAATACAAAACCGGATTCGCAGCATCATGCAACAATCTGGGTGAATTGCTCGCGATTCAGGGACAATTCAGGCAGGCAAGGATATATCTCGATCAGGCTCTTAAAACAGCAAAAGAAACTGACGCGAAATATCGCGAGATGAATGCATATGAGAACCTCTCAAATCTGTGCGAAGAAACAGGCGATTTCAGAGAAGCACTGGAATATTACAGAAAATTCAGCAATCTCCAACGGGAAGTTTTCAGCGAGGAAAGCACAAGAAACATGATTCAGCTTCAGATCAGATTCGAAACTGAGAAGAAAAAAAAGGAAGCTGAAATATACAAGTTGAAGAACATCGAATTACAGAACGAGATATCTGAACGTATAAACATCGAAGAGGAACTCAGGAAGCATCAGGATCAGCTGGAGGAACTGATTAATGACCGGACAATCGAGCTTAAAAATAGTTACAACAAGCTCGAGCGAGGCTTTCAGGGAACAATAGTGCTTATATCGAAAATTACGGAACTGAGAGACCCATATACTTCCGGTCATCAGATCAGGGTCGCGAAATTGGCAAGCGCCATAGCCAGTGAGATGGGATTGCCTGAGGAAATGATTGAAGCGGTACATATTGCATCTCTTGTTCATGATATCGGTAAGATCAACATACCCCAGGAAATCCTGTGTAAACCTGGAATCCTGACCAATCTGGAAATGAAAATGATCCAGATACACCCTCAAACAGGATACAATATTCTTAATGAAATAAACTTCCCCTGGTCAATTGCAGATATTGTCAAAGAACATCATGAGCATGTTGATGGATCAGGCTATCCGCAGGGTCTGAAAGCAGATGAGATTTCAATAGAAGCACGCATCATCTGTGTTGCTGATGTTATTGAAGCTATGTCCTCTCATCGCCCTTACAGAGCAGTTCTGGGTTTAGAGGAGGCGGTAGAGGAAATAACTGCTAATGAGGGCGTTCTGTATGACAGAGATGTTGTCAGCGCCTGTAAAAAAGTGATATGTGAGAAAGGATTCAATTTCACTTAAGTCTCTTTCCCGGAAAGTGAGTCTGAACGTTTGAATACTAAAATGGCGGCTCTCAAACGCAGGTTGAAAAAGATGCGTTCAAAACCTCCTTCCGGGAAAACCGGACGGATGAGAGTAGATTTGCTGAACGAACTTGGCATGTTGCTTTACAGATCTAAACCACTAAT
>JAIOSX010000261.1 GCA_021107345.1 Candidatus Aegiribacteria sp. | reverse complement strand
GAATCCGAATCACCGATCAAAGTCATACACTCGGCCAGAAATGGTATAGATGTTCTTATGCATCATCTGAACGTGGAATTCAGCTCGGTATTCGACACTCAGCTTGCTGCAGCTTTTCTGGGCCATGACAGGCAGACGGCTCTGTTCAAACTGGTGAAGGCTGAATGTGATGTTTACCCGAAAAAGGGGCATACTCTCAGTGACTGGTCTCTGCGACCGCTGGCTGATGATCAGATCGAATACGCCCTGGATGACGTCAGATACCTGCTCGATATATACCGGAGTCAGGTTAAGAAGCTTGAGGCAAAGGGCCGTCTCGAATGGTACCGAGAGGAGGCGGAATCTCTCACGGACCCTTCAACATACAACAATGCTGTTCCAAAGATGTTCAGAAAGGTCAGATCAACGGCAAAGATAAGGAACAACAGACTGCATGTCCTCTGGGCACTTATCAAGTGGAGGGAGAATGCTGCCAGACAGCTTAACAAACCAAGAAATTTCGTTGTCAGGGACCATGTTCTCGGAGCAATTACGGCATTAACTCCGATTTCAAAAAAGGCACTTTCAAGGGTAAGGGGTATTTCCAGCGGTTTCATTTTAAAATGGGGGGACGAAGTTCTTGAAGTCATTTCGGATGCGGAAAACTCTCCCGCAAAAGATATCCCCGACATACCCAGATATCATTCCATACCCGGTGTTTCGGCTCGCGTGGACATACTCCGTATATTCCTGAAACAGGAATCGTGCAGACTCGGCATCTCTCCCGAGCTTCTTCTTTCAAATGATTTGATCAAATCTCTTGCGAAGAACCCTCCTGAAAATGAGAAAGAGTTGTACTCCTTGCTGGAGCTCACCGGCTGGCGGAAGGACGCTCTTGGTGATGACCTCATATCTCTTCTGAAAGGAAACCTCGCCCTGAAACTGAACCCAAAAGGCAGCGCAGGGTTGCATTTCATCAGGATCGAGTAGTGCCTGAACTCACTTCGTCTGAAACTCTCTACAGAATGAAAGGCATACTGAAGTCTGTTGGAGTACCAGCACCTATGGAGATATCTCGAGAGGCTTTTCCCGTTCTGATCTCAACCATAATAAGCCTGAGAACAAGGGATGCGGTTACAAGAATGGTTTCCAGGCAGGTTCTGACGAGGGCTCCGGATGTCGATACCATGATCTCTATTGACAGAGCGGAGCTTGAACTGCTGCTGAAACCTGCCGGATTCTACAGACAGAAGGCGGGACAGATGAAGAAGATCGCAGATATCCTCAAAAGCGATTTTGAGGGTAGGGTTCCTGACAGTATGGACAGTCTGCT
The DNA here is from genome assembly GCA_021107345.1 of Candidatus Aegiribacteria sp. The sequence continues at coordinate 9,653 of JAIOSX010000261.1, read as the reverse complement.
TAGCCTTCCCGGTGTTGGAAGAAAAACCGCTAATTTCGTGCTTGGAATGATCTTCGGCAAACCTTCAATATGTGTCGATGTCCATGTTCACAGAATTTCAAACAGACTGGGACTGGTTGATACACAATCCCCCGAAGAAACCGAGTTTGCGCTTCAAAAGATTTTTCCGAGAGCGGAATGGACGGGAATCAACCACATTATGGTCAGATTCGGCCAGGAGATATGCAGGCCCATCAAACCACTCTGCAGTGAATGCCCGTTGAGAAATCAATGTACTTCCGGGATTCTCAACTGAAAGGATTATTCATGGAATACAGAGTATCTCCTGAGAAATTGATTGATATAACAAGGCCTCTATCAAGCAGTACACCGGCATGGCCGGGGGACATCAAATTCAGCAAAGACACTTCAGTGGCCCATGGTTTCCGTTTATCGAAACTCACCATGAGCAGCCATTGCGGAACACATATAGATCCCCCGGCACACCTGGCCCGATACAGCACTTTCGTTGATGATATTCCCCTGGACAGACTCATCCTGCCCGCTGTGGTTGTTGACTGCACAGGAAGGCGTAAAATTGAGGAAGGTCTTATTAAGGATCTTTCGCTTGTGGGAAAGGCTCTTCTTCTGAAGACATCATCAGCCCCTCCGGAAGATAATTGTGATCCTATGGAATACACGTACCTTTCAGTAAAGGCAGCAGAACTGGCTGTCAGCATGTGCATTAAGACGATAGGTATTGATACATTCTCTGTGGACCCGCCGGATTCAACACCTGTTCATGAGATACTTCTTGGAGCATCTATACCGATACTGGAGAATCTTCAGCTCGACGATATCCTGCCGGGGGATTATCTGCTTATATGTTTCCCGATGAAAATAATTGCCGGGGATGGAGCTCCCGCACGGGCTTTCCTCCAGCCTTCTTGTTACTAAAGAACATCCCTGACCGCATATCGTCGTTATTTCTCTATCTGAAGCGACAATACTGAAGACATCGCCGTAATAGCTGATTAATAATCAAAGCAGAATTATAGATAGGACAAACTTGACACACCATTACCTACTTGATTAGTCTATATATGAAAATAGAGTTTGATATGTAGAATCTATATAATCACTAACCAGCCCGAGGATGAATTTACGGAGGTCATGTGCATGACCGACACGAATGATGAATTGGAAGTGACCCGCAACAATGCCCGGTTGCAGAAGCGCGTTGCCGAATTGGAAGACGCTATTACCGAGCGCAAACAGGCGGAGAAAGAGCTGCGGGAAAGTGAGGAGAAGGTCCGGACTTTGTATGATTCATCAAGCGACGCGATAATGCTTCTTGATGAGAAAGGATTTTTCGATTGCAATGACGCGACGCTGCAGCTTTTCGGTTGTGCCAGCCGGAAGGAATTCTGCAGCATGCATCCGGCCGATTTGTCACCTCCGCTTCAGCCGGATGGCACAGATTCTATGGTTTATGCCAGGAACAACATAACATTTGCTCTTAAAAATGGTTACAAACGATTCGAACATTTACACCGTCGTTCGGACGGTACGGATTTCCTCGCCGAGGTGCTGCTTGATGCGATGGTACTTGGTGACAGGAAGGTGCTGCAGGCGAGGGTGTACGATATTACCGAGCGCAAGAAGGCTGAGGAGCAAATCCGGTTCTTATCATCGGTTGTTGAGCAATCCGCAGACGGAATGGCGATAGCCGACATGGAAGGGAATTTGCTTTTCGTAAATAATGCTTGGGTCAAGATGCACAGCTACGAAAAAGCGGAGGAACTTCTAGGCCAGAACCTGGGTGTTTTTCATAATGAAGAGCAACTTAAGAATGATGTTGAGCCATTTCACCGGAAAGTTATGGAAAATGGACACTGCACCGGTGAGATTGGTCATATACGCAAGGATGGTACAATATTCCCTACATTAATGACAACCACAATAGTAAGGGGCAAAAACGAAAATCTAATTGCCATAGCCGGCGTGGCCAAGGACATCACCGAGCGCAAGAAGGCGGAGGAAGAGCTGCGGGAAAGCGAGGAGAAGGTCCGGACTTTGTATGATTCATCAAGTGACGCGATAATGCTTCTTGATGAAAAAAGTTTTTTTGATTGCAATGATGCGACGCTGCAGCTTTTCGGTTGTGCCAGCCGGAAGGAATTCTGCAGCATGCATCCGGCCGATTTGTCGCCTCCGCTTCAGCCGAACGGCACAGATTCGATGGTTTATGCCAGGAACAACATAACATTTGCTCTAAAAAATGGTTACAAACGGTTCGAACATTTACACCGTCGTTTGGATGGTACGGATTTCCTCGCTGAGGTGCTGCTTGATGCGATGGTACTTGGCGGCAAGAAAGTACTTCAGGCAAGGGTATTCGACATCACCGAGCGCAAGAAGGCCGAGGAGGATCAGGAGAAGCTGCGAATACAGTTAACACAGGCACAGAAAATGGAATCCGTCGGGCGGCTGGCAGGGGGTGTGGCTCACGACTTCAACAATATGCTGGGCGTAATTCTCGGTCATACCGAAATGGCACTGGATGAGATGGATCCGGCTCATCCGCTCCATGATAATTTAATGGAAATCCGCACTGCCGCCGAGCGCTCCGCTAACCTGACGAGACAATTACTGGCCTTTGCCCGTAAGCAGACCATCGCGCCCTGTGTACTCGACTTGAACGATATTGTTACAGGAATGCTAAAAATGTTGCAGAGGCTCATCGGAGAGGATCTTGATCTTTCCTGGCTGCCGGGCCTGGATGTATGGCCGGTCAGGATGGACCCGTCGCAGATCGATCAGATCCTGGCCAACCTGAGCATTAACGCACGGGACGCCATTGAAGACGTGGGCAAGATCATCATCGAAACGGGAAACACCATCCTGGACGAGAGCTACTGCGCTGACTATCCGGGGTTTGTCCCCGGTGAGTATGTAGTCCTGACCGTGAGCGACAGCGGTTGTGGTATGGACAAAGAGACTCTGGATATGATTTACGAGCCGTTTTTCACCACCAAAGGTGTCGGCAAAGGCACCGGCCTGGGGCTGGCTACTGTCTACGGCATCGTCAAACAGAACAACGGATACATAAACGCGTACAGTGAACCGGGTCAGGGGACTACCTTCAGGATCTACATGCCCCGACACGCAGCCAAGGGCATACAAGTGCATAAGAAAGTTCTGACTGAACCGGATAAACGAGGGTTTGAAACAATTCTGCTGGTGGAGGACGAACCGTCGATACTGCAGCTTACCACAATAATGCTCGAGCACCAGGGTTACACGGTGATGGTCGCCTCCACTCCAGGCGAGGCCATCTGTCTGGCAGAGGCATACCCCGGCAAGATCCACCTGCTTATTACAGACGTAGTGATGCCCGAGATGAACGGAGGTGACCTGTCGAAAAATCTCCTGACCCTCTACCCGAACCTCAGGCTCCTGTTCATGTCCGGCTACACACCCGATGTTATCGCCCACCACGGAGTGCCGGATGAAGACATACATTTCATCCAGAAACCCTTCACTAACCAGAACCTGACCGCGAAGGTACGGGAGGTGCTGGACAGTGAATGAATATGAGTGTTTTGAATATAGTTCTGCAATAAACCATTAAAGAACCAAGCCCGGTACATTTGCCATCAGAATTCATGGCGTGGCGGGGAAAGTCAATGGCTTGCCCCGCCTCAACAGTTTAGAGAACTTCTACAGACCTTCTTCTTCGGTATCAGATATTTCGATTCCCGGAAGATCCCCTATGAATACCTGCGGGTAAAGCTCGGGATCTGCATCAAAGGCAAGGAACCGGTTGCCCTTGATTACAGTACCCCATGTACGGGCTCTGAAGCCGGCATCGAGCGCGGCTGTGAAAAGAAGGGTCCCTTCCATGTCATAAACGTTGTAGGAAGGTGTCCGGGTTGTTCCTCTAGTTACCCAGATTCTGTCAAGATCATCAACCTGGAGTCCCACTATTGCCGAATTGTACGGATCGGGTTCCCAGTTGGCCATTTCCGGGGGCATTCCCTGCTGGATCATCAGGTTGTTCGTTAGTTCAATTTCAAGATCGATCTCTTCCTGTGTTTTCAGCACCCTTACGAAATCCTCGTCCGTTACAGTGAACAGTTCTTCTCCTTCGGGGTTCCATACGGTGAATTCATACGCTTCAGTAGATAGAGTCGCGGTGAAGACTATTCCCTCGGGAGTAGCTCCGAAGAAGAGTATGTCATCCTGCATGGTGCTGAGGTCGGAAGGATCGAATGGAGACATGCTTTCGTGATAGACAACGGATGGTTCGGTCTCACCCATCTCCCATCTTCCAATGGTGAAGCCCATGAACATTCCATCTTCGTTCCGCAGGAATTCAGGTTTCATGCCTATAATCGCACCGTTATCTACACCCACAATAGAAGCGGGTGGTGCCGGGAAAAAGCCCTGAACATCCATCATGTATTCCATTTCAGAATTGAAATAGACCAGTTTCCCTCCCATTGCATCCGAAACCACAAGTCCTGGTTCAAGGGAATCGACAACAGTAACCTCAGACACAGCGTTGCTCTCTTCACCGGAGAAGAAAGACATTCCCCCCCTGGCAAGCATGAATTCACCGGGGCCGCTGCCCTGGCGGCCAATACGCTGCACGAATTCCCCCGATGGAGAGAATATGCTCACGCAGCTTTTCTGAAGATCAAGTATCGCTATTTCCCCCTCAGGTGTGATATCGGCTGCGGTTATCTGGCCGAAAACGTAGTTGCTGTCTCCCAATTCGACTCCTATTGAATCGGACAGGGTCAGGTATTCATCGGCTTCGGGAAGTACATATTCCTCCGCGGGTGCAGCTTCAATGTTATCTCCATTTTCAGAGATGTCCTCTGCCGGCTGCTCTCCGCATGCGAGAGCGAGAATAAGTACACTGAAACTCAGTACCAGTATCTTTTTCATTTATAACCCCTTTTCTACAGACTGAAATAGAGGGAATGCTCCTTCGGGTGAGGGCTTCCCAGAAAACTTGCCACTTCATCTCTTTTCATTTCTATATAATCATCGATCATTTCCTTCGAGAAAACGTCTTCCTCTTCAAGGAATTCCCTGTCGGTTTCAAGTGCATCCAGGGCTTCACCAAGGTTTCCCGGAAGCCTGTGAAGATTATCCGTATTATAACCCTCCGCAAAAACATTTTCATCGATCGGGCCGTAGCCGAGTTCCTCGGGATTCATTTCCTTCTTCATTCCGTCAATCGCGGCCATGAGTATCGCACTCATCGAGAGGTATGGATTACTGATCCCATCGGGAACCCTGTACTCGAACCGCATCGATTCCGCCGTTCTGGCATAGGACGGAACCCTGATGGCGGCGCTTCTGTTGGGGCCGGAAAAGAATCTGTACACAGGAGCCTCCTGCCCCGGTACAAGTCGATGGTAGCTGTTAACCGAAGCGTTGCTGAAGGCGCATACGGCAGGAGCGTGATGAAGAATTCCGGCAATCGCGCTCAGTGCGGGTCTACTGAGGTTGCAATAGCCATCGTTATCAAAGAATATTCTTTCCTGTTTGTCTGTCATGAAAATATGAAAATGCATGCCGGAGCCCGGTTCGCCCTCAGCCGGTTTTGGCATGAATGTTGCGGAAAGGTCATACTTAAGTGCTACATTACGGACAATGTGCTTGGTTATCATGACATTGTCCGCAGCACTGAGGAATGGAGAGAAGGTTACTTCCACCTCACTCTGACCCATCCTGCCCACCTCGTGATGATGGTATTTTATCTGTATTCCTGCCTGCTGCATCTGCATCGATATTTCAGACCTTATATCATGAAGACTGTCCACAGGATACATCATGTGGTACCCGGATTTGCCGGAATGAACAAAGCCCTTGGCATTGGAATTTTTCGATTCTCTGGGATTCTCTATGCTTCCCATCCGGTATCCCTGGCTTCCCCGCTCGGACCAGAAGCAGGCTTCATCGAGAATGTAGAACTCAAACTCAGGAGCCCAGAAGCTGTCCGTGGCAAGACCGGATTCCCTGAGATAACTGACTGCTTTTCTGGCTATACTTCTCGGATCTTTGGAAAAGGCTTCACCACTCAGCGGATCAACTATATCGGCAAAAATAACAATCGTTTTTCTCTCGGTGAACTGATCCTCAAAAACCCTTCTAGGATCGGGCCTCAGAATAAGGTCTCCGGCTTCCGTTTTTGTCATGCCGGTCAGTGTGGATCCGTCAAACCCTACTCCGCGCAGGAAAAATTCCTCGTCCACCATCGAGGCCGGTATTGTTACATGACGCCAGTGTCCCTGAAGATCGGTAAACCTTAAATCAAGTTCCTCGTAATTCTCGTTCAAGATTCTCTCAAGTTGAATTTTCACGGTCTTGTTAGACGCCACTTTTTATCCTCCTGCGGTTTTTTCTGATTTCCGAATGTATGAATCTATTATTTTGTCAAGATATACCAGAATATTGGAATCGGGTATCCCGCCGGTATTTTTCCCGTCAATAAAAAGCTGTATTCCGGATGGAGTTCCTATGAGAGCTACATCCGCGTCTCTTGCCTCTCCCGGACCATTAACTTCGCACCCCATCACTGCTATGGTGACATTCCCTGTTTTACCTTCAATGCTCTCCTGAACTGATTCAGCGATACCAGCGACGTCTATCCGTGCCCTGGCGCATGTCGGGCAGCTTATCACCCTCGGAAACCTGCGGCGGATATCCAGGGAAGATAGAATCTCCCAGCCTACAACAGGTTCTTTCTCAGGTGAACCCGACAGGGAAACTCTTATGGTATCGCCTATTCCTTCCGACAGCAGAACAGAAAGAGCTACAGCGCTTCTCACGCTTCCTGTAAGCTGTGGACCTGCTTCGGTAACTCCCAGATGAAGCGGATAATCACATTCGGCTGATGCCAGTCTGTTGACATCTATTGTAAGTATGGGATCACTTGACTTCAGAGATAGAACTATACTCCGAAAACCGGTTTCCTCAAGGAGTATCAAATGTCTCTTTGCGGCGGCCCACATTGAATCTCTGTTCACCCCTCCGTACTTATCCCTGAGGTCACCCGGCAGACTGCCGGAATTTACTCCGATACGAATGGGGATCTGCAGCTCCAATGCTTTTTCAGAGATTCTCCGGATATCGGATTTTCTTCTTATATTTCCCGGATTGAGCCTCAGCTTGTCTGTTCCGGCTTCAAGAGCCATTAAGGCAAGTTCCGGGTCAAAGTGAATATCCGATACCACTGGAACAGGTGATCTTTCGATAATACTCCGCAGGGCAACGGCAGATTCCCTGTCCGGTATCGCCACACGAACGATTTCAGCCCCCCGGCTCGCCAGTAGATCTATCTGCCTGCAGACTGCTTTTATATCAGTGGTGGGAACGTTCGTCATGGATTGGACGGATATGGGTGACCCGCCTCCTATAAGCAGTTCTCCAACCATTATCGTTCTTGTTTGGGATCTGCTTATATCCATTTTCCTCCAGACACAACATCACAATACCACTAATCAGTGAAATATGCATGCAGGGAAGCTTTTTTACAAGTTTTGCAAGTGTACGATGTTATGTACGACCCTGTATCCGGGCTGTTACAACTCTGGGCTGACCGGCATAATCATTGAATGCGTTTACATCTATCCATAGATGGTTTTTCTCAAGTATTTTCGAAACCGTCTCCACCTGCTCATGGTCAAGTTCAAGTGCAAGAATTCCGCCTATTTTCAGAATACCCGGTACGGAATCTATTAACGATAAGACCAGGTCAAGCCCGTTAACCCCGCCGTCAAGCGCGATCAGGGGGTCTCCATCCCTTACTTCAGGCTCAAGGTCATGGATCTGAGCCGAAGGAATGTAAGGAAGATTGGCTATGATACCGTCGAATATTCTGATTCCTTGCCTGAATGTTTCAACCAGGTCGGTTCTGACAAGCATCAGATTCTGCACTTTGAAGAGTTCTTTGTTCATGCGCGCAAGGATCATAGCTTCCCGGCTGATATCCGTTCCGATTACCAGCGCGGCCTGATACTTCAGAGCCAGAGAAACCGCTATTACGCCGGATCCGGTGCCAGCGTCGAGAATGTAACCCGGCTCCGAAAGCTCGCTCATGAACAGCTCGGAAAGAAACTCCGTTTCCGGTCGTGCTATAAGGGCTCCCGGCCCTGCAATGAAGGAACGCCCCAGGAAATCCACTCTTCGGGTAATATGCTGAAGGGGTTCCCTGTTCTTCCGCCGCCGGACCGTTTTTCTGTACTGTTCCAGACAGGATTCGTGTATTTCGCATTTATGGTTCAGATATAGTTCGTGCCGTTTCCAGTTCATTAAATGGCACAGCAGCAGTTCTGCTTCCAGCCGGGGTGATTCAAGTTCTCCCAGTTCCTCTGCCGCCCATCTGCAGGCATCCAGAACATTCACAATCCCGATGAAACCTCCGAGAGAAGTCTTTCCTGCTCGGCTTTGATAAGCGGTTCTATGACCTGGTCAAGATCCCCGCTGAGAATGTCTTTCAATGAATGAAGGGAGAGGTGAATTCTATGGTCGGTAACTCTTCCCTGGGGAAAATTGTACGTTCTGATCTTGGCACTTCTGTCTCCGGAGCCTACCATACTCTTCCTGGTTTCAGCCCGCTTGGCTTTCTCCTCTTCCTGCTTTTTTGCAAACAGTCTTGATCTGAGGACTTTCATGGCCTTCACCCTGTTTTTATGCTGGCTCTTTTCATCCTGACAGGAAACGACCAGCCCTGTGGGTTTGTGGGTAATCCGCACTGCGGAGTCTGTTGTATTGACACTCTGCCCTCCCGGGCCTGAAGAGCGGTAGACATCTATTCTGAGGTCCTCCTGATTGATATCAACCTCTATCTCCTCGGCCTCAGGAAGTACAGCCACAGTACAGGCGGAAGTGTGAATTCTTCCGGAGGTTTCCGTTTCGGGAATTCTCTGCACTCTGTGTACACCTGCTTCGAACTTCATTCGGCTATAGACGCCTTTTCCTCTCAGGGCGAAGGTAACTTCCTTGAATCCTCCCCTTTCGGAACCACTGCTGCTGAATATCTCATGAGACCATGCATTTTTCTGAGCGTAAAACGTATACATTCTATATACATCTGCGGCGAACAGAGCCGCTTCTTCTCCGCCTGTTCCGGATCGGATCTCGATAATGACATCCCTCCTGTCATTTGGATCGGGCGGAACGAGAAGCGTTTTCAGCTGATGCTCAAGCCTATCAAGCTTCTTCTCCATTTCGGGAATCTCCAGGGCGGCGAGGGACGCCAGTTCACGGTCATCATCTTCCAGCAGTTCCTTTGTCTCTTTAAGGGACGAACCGACTTCTTCGATTTCTTCAATGGCACTGAGGATTCTTGACAGACCGGCGCGCTCTTCGGTAAGCGAACGTATCAGCAAAGAATTCTTCAGGGTTTTCGGAGAACACAGGCTTTCATCGATTTCCTTCAGTCTCTGTTCAAGGGATTCTGTGTCAGACTTTTTCATTTTCCTCCTCAGGGAGGTTTTCTGCTTCACGGCCAAGGATTTTAACATCAGCACCGGGGTTTCTGCCAAGAGAAACGTATAAAGACGCGACTGCCACCTCTATTTCTCTTATTCCCGCCTTTCTTGTAGTTAGTTTCTGTAGAAGCAGTCCCGGAACTGTAATAGCCTTTGCAATCG
>JAIOSX010000275.1 GCA_021107345.1 Candidatus Aegiribacteria sp. | reverse complement strand
GGAGAGATTGCAATCCTCCAGCAGTTTTCTCAGTAGGTCCGTCAATGATGCTATCTGTTTATCGGTTGGCGATGTTTCGCAGTAATTCCCAACGAGACAGATTCCGATGGAATCTCTGTTGTGACCCCTTGCGTGAGCTCCCACTGACCATACGGGCCTTCCGTATTCAATCTCCCCATCACAGGAGAGTGTCCCGTTACCTATCACGAAATGGTAGCCGATATCAATCCAGCCGTTAACGGCTCTGTGCAGAGCCCTGAAAACCCTTGCACATCCTGTTTTCGTTGCTGAATGGTGAATGACCAGCGAATTCACTCTATCCAACCTTACGTACGGATCTTCAGCAGGTCTTTCTCCGGCTGCATTCATCTCTTCATCGCTGATGTCCGGGATATCAGAAAGATTGCTTCTCAGCCATTGGGCACAGGATTGCATTACATACCCTCCTTCAAACATAATATAGTAGTATGTGAAATATAGTAGTGTGATGGTGAAATGCATTTAAGATAAGGGGGAGTGATGGGAAAAATCCTAATGTTTCTGCTGCCTGCTTTGTTGCTGATATCTGCAGGCTGCGATGACTGTACCTACCCGTTTGACCAGGTAACTGATGAATTCAGTTTTACATACGATCTACCAAACGAAGGTGTAGTTGATCTGATCGTTCTGAACTGCTACATGAATAATGTAAGGACTCTTATGTCAGATACCACCCAGGCATCCGGAAGTCATTCATCAGCATGGGATCTTAAGGACGAAAGCGGAGTACGGGTTCCCGGCGGGCTTTATTACATAAGGATCATACTCGATGATGACGTGATCGAGACGAAATTATATGAGGTGTACACATGACGATTCTTATGCTGCTTCTATGCACAATCGGACAATCTCCGGGTGGCGAGAGCGATTCATTTTCTCCAGGATTCAGGATAGGTTTCTCATTCATGACTTCATTTCCTTCAATGCAGAATGAAAAGGATTTCGCTGACATGAACACAGCGTCTGGACTGGATTTCGAACTTGGACATATAGCCTTTGGAGGTTCTCTCGAACTTCTAGGAGACTTAAGCGAAAAAATCAGAATAAGAGGAAGTTTTGGTGGCTCACATTTCAGCGGAGGTTACTCTGAGGGCTACAATGTCGCAGAGAATATGTTTATGGTATTATTTACTCTGGGGCTGATCTCACTGAGTGGCGAGGACGAAGTAATCGAACTGGATGATCAAGCCATCACCCTGGAAGCTCAAGCCTACTACTTTCTAAGCCGGACACCGAAAATGTCGATATCTGTGGGAGCGGGTCCGATATATACCTTTGCCACCCGTAAGCTTGAATCTCCCAATACATCCACTTCAGGAAATGGAAGCGGGTTGGGTTTTGTGGCTTCTATCAGGATGGATCAGGAATCAACGTTCAACCTCGGTTGCTTACCCCTCATGTTTGGTTTAGAGGGCGGATACAGAGTAAACAGCGTAAACATCAGCAACGAAGAAGCGGACGACTACGAGCTGGATTTCTCAGGTCCCTTCGTAAAGGTTGGATCCTATATCGGAATTTAAAATATCGGAGATAAGACCGGCTTCAGATAATTCATCATGGCTAATTCTAGTAAACCCTGAAGCCGGTCACGGGATATCGGGCAAAGATCTGGCAGACATATCCAGTCTGTTCGAAGCCAGTAACATTCAGCATGCAGTATTTGTGACTGAATCATACAGACAGCTGTTTGATAACGCTTCGACAGCAGCCAAAATGGGTTACAAAGGTATAGTTGCCTGTGGAGGCGACGGAACAGTAAGTCAAATCGCAGCGGGAATCATTCAGGGTAAAACCAGGATTCCCCTTTCTGTGCTCCCCTCCGGCAACGGAAATGACTGGGCCAGAACTGCAGGAATCGGGTCCTTCGATGACACTGTTGAATCTATACTTCAGGATGACAGCTGCGCTATGGACGCAGCCGAATGTGTGATAATGGATAAGAATGGAGATATCATTCATTCTTCTGTGTTTATTAATTCGGCCGGTATAGGCCTTGATGCTCACGTTCTTCAGAAAGCTATAAAGCTGAGGAAGAAGTTATCCTTAGGCAAGCTGGGATATATCTTTGCACTGGTTTCCACCGTGCTGGAAATGCCCTTCTGGAGGGGCAGGATGATCGTTGACGGGTCTGAAGTCTATTCAGGCAGGTATTTGAGCCTGACTTCGGGAGTCTGCCCCTATGTAGGAGGAGGGATGATGCTTTCTCCATCCTCAACTCCTTTCGATGACATGCTGGATACAGCAATGGTCAGGCCCATTTCCCGTATACGGTTAATTAGAAGTGTTCCTATGATATACAGAGGCAGCATCCTGAAAAATCCTGCTGTCTCTTCCTGGCGCGGCACAGAATTCATACTTGAAGCTGAAGGAAGAATAACTATTGAGCTTGATGGAGAATCAATACCTCAAATCCCCGATAACTCGACTGTAATCCTGAAATCCATACCTTCAGCCATTTGGGCAGTGGGGGCCGGGCCTGACATCTAAGCATTTTGTCTTGATACGCCCGTAACAATAGTGGGGTCGGATCTTGAATTTTGGCATTAAATTTGTTAAGTTATTAACTAGTGCCAAAATTCAAGATCCGACCCCATTCGACT
>JAIOSX010000018.1 GCA_021107345.1 Candidatus Aegiribacteria sp. | reverse complement strand
CGATTCGTTAAAACCTTTACGTTACATTCCTTTTTCACTATAGTATCTTCAACCAAGGGAGGATACTATGTCACGTAAAAGTTCCAGACCTGAATTGAAGTTGGATAAGAGTCAGCATATGAAGTTATTGAAAATCAGTCAATCTCGAACTGCTTCAATAAGAGAGGTGCAGCGCGCCTGTATTCTTCTGAAATACTCTGATGGTGAATCAATCACAGCAATCAGCAATGAGCTGAATACAAGCAGACCAACTATATACAAGTGCATTGATAAAGCCCTTGCTGCTGGAATAGAAACAGGATTGAAAGACAAGTATCACAGCCCCAAATCTCCCATAATTACAGATGATGCGAAAGCGTGGGTGGTTAACCTGGCCTGCACGAAGCCGAAGGATCACGGCTATGCCGCAGAAGTCTGGTCTTTATCTCAACTGGCAAAGCATACACGGAAACATGCTCCATCTGCGGGATACAAGTGTTTGGAACGGGCTGCGAAGGCAACTATTCAGAGGATACTCAAATCTCATCCCGTTCAACCCCATAAGATCCGCTACTATATTGAGCGACGGGATAAGGATTTTGACAGGAAGATGCAAGAAGTGCTTATTGTTTATAGAGAAGTAAATGTAATCAACGACAGCAAGAAGAAAGACAACAAGATTATCACAGTATCTCTCGATGAAAAACCCGGTATACAGGCAATTAGGAATACCACCCCTGACTTACCACCAATACCCGGGAAACACATGCAGATAGCAAGAGATTATGAATATGAGCGACTCGGCACATTGTCACTATTGGCTGCACTGGATTTACATACAGGACATGTAATCGGCCAGGTTCATGAACGGCATAGAAGCAGAGAGTTTATTCTATTGCTTAAAGAACTGGATGAGTACTATCCTGCGGATTGTACGATACGTATCATATTGGATAATCACTCATCACATATTTCAAAGGAAACCATGAGCTATCTCAAGACCAGGCCGAATCGCTTTATTTATGTTCATACGCCCACTCATGGGTCCTGGCTTAATTTGATTGAAACATATTTTTCAAAGATAGCACGGACCTTTCTGAAGCATATTCGTGTTGAAACGAAAGATGAACTCAAGGAAAGAATCCTTAAAGGCATCGAGGAGACAAACACAGAACCTGTTATCCATCGCTGGAAAAACTTTGACTTTGACATGCAGTATATGTAATGGTTTTAACGAATCGCTATACTAATCCTTTATCTTTAAGCGAGATTTTTCAATGAGACTCGTCGAGATCAAAGCGCCCCCTGCGAGAATCAGCCATATCTTTTCATACGCTCCGGTACCTCTGAGAACAAGCGCACACCCTAAAATAACCAGTCCCCAGATGATGCTGTTGATAGTTATTACTTTACTGGGTTTCTTCATAGTTATCTCCTTTGTGAAGATAGATTCAATATTAACACTTCCTGTGTATTGGTAGCATATGCAACTAATATAAGATTGTCAATTCAGTTACCGTCTGAAGTATGAAACTCATGCATCTTTCATGCGTGATATCAGGATGTGTCATCCTCGCGAGATGTTTGTAGAGTTGATTGATAGCGCTGGCATAGCATCTCCAGACCGGATGGCTGGAATGCCAGCAGTGAGATCTGGTTCAACTCCTCCTCGAATGAAGCGTACAGGGCCGGGTGCTCCGATTTGATTGCTGTGAACAGGATTTCAGCTGAAACATTGTTATGATGTATGCAGGATTGAAAAGTACTGTTGCTCCACACTGCCTCATGCACACTCGTCATATCTCTGGAGAGTAACCCCAGCAGGTATTCTTCGCTGTCGATGATAATGCTGATCTGCTGACCGGGCCAGATATCCAGCGCCTGTTCACGCTCGGTAAGCTGGTAGGTTTTCACCCCTGAGATTTGTTCATCACCATAGACCTTGCATGCTACGAGTACACCCCTGGCTGCACTTTCGCTGAGGGAATCCGCAAGCAGTCCGAAAGGACCCGGAAACAGATCACAAAGGACGATGCCGCTGGCACGCTTCAACATGGCCCTGCTCCTCTGAATCACCTGATCCACGGTCTTGAGATGATAGATACCGTCATCCGGTGATTGGCGGGAGAGATCTTCTAGCGCTCGGTCGGCCTCCAGTCGGTGTTGCATGAAGCGTCGTTCGAGATTGTTAAGCAGTTCCGTGGGGGGTACCGCCCGACAAAGCTTTTTGTCTCCCACCTCTACTATGATTGCTCCCTTGTTTTCGAGAGTAGCGATAGCCTTGTAGGTATTTGGTGGTTGCTTGCCTATCGCGTGACTGATCCTGTAACCAGTTGCAGGGGAGTTTTCGACGAGATAACCGTAGACCAGTGCCTCGGTCTCTGTAAAGCCCAGAGCCTGCAATGGCTGTGTGTAGTTTTTTTGGTTTTTCATGTTGGTAGTTTAAGCTAACAGTACTATGACGTCAAATCCCTCCATCCGCGGCGCAGCTACACACCATGCTTACCTGAGCCATTCTATATCAGGAGAATAAGCAGCAGACTGGCTTTCAGAATTCAGCAGCAGGACATGCCTCACCCGGGAATGCTTTTCAGTTCAGATAAAGCGCCCATGCAGTGGATGATCGTCCATTGAACCCTGTTACTGTGATAGTGTACAAGCCACCTGGAAGAGAACAGGGTGTCCAGAAGATACTGTTCCAATTACTATGCGGAAGCCATGCATCCCACCTGACAACAAGTCTTCCCGTCAAATCATGGATAGAAACAATACACTCCTGAGGGTCAGCGGTTCTGAAATTTATGATGAGATGATCGAAGAACGGATTGGGATTGACCGAAATGGCTTGAACTTGCAGGCTTGTCGCTTTCGGGATCGGCCAGGATTCTGATCCACAACTGTTCTGGAAGGCTGGTAAGTGAGATCGATCTTGAGGGTGAAGAACAGGTTGCTACATGGAACTGCAGTAACCGAAGCGGAGAACGGTGCGATCACGGAATCTATTTCATTACCCTGATCGGGAGCGGGAGTTCTGTGACCGAGAAGGTACTGCTGCTGGATTAACTTCCGCTCACTAATATTTTCTGATGACGATAGTCAGTTCGAATATTGTCAACTGTGGCCCGCCAGAGTGTTATCCGCAGGGCAAAATGCCTGGCGGATTTTCCGTATATGCGATTTGAGAATGAAGAGCTTCATTTTGTTATATTGACATCAATCTATATGCGTACGATATTACGTACGTATGGAGGTGTATAATGACTAATATTACAGCCACTGAGGCAAGGAAAAGGCTTTACAAGCTGCTTGATGAGGTAGCTCAATCGCATGAACCTGTTCAGATTGCAGGAAAGCGGAATTCAGCAGTCTTGATAGGTGAGGATGACTGGCGTTCAATACAGGAGACCCTTTACCTTACAAGTATTCCAGGCATGCGTGAATCAATTCTTGCTGGTATCAATACACCGGTGGAAGACTGTGAAAATAAGTTGGACTGGTGAACTGGCAGCTTGTGTTCACAAGACAAGCCAGAAAAGACGCCAAGAAACTCGTAAGTTCCGGCCTTAAAGAAAAAGCCGAAGAACTTCTTCGTATCCTCGAAGAGGATCCCTTCAGATCTCCCCCTCCGTTTGAGAAGCTGGTTGGTGATCTGTCAGGCGCATGTTCTCGAAGGATCAACATACAGCATAGACTGGTTTATCAGGTTCTTGAGGAGAGAAGAATCGTTAAGGTAATTCGCATGTGGGCACACTACGAATAGAGTACATTCAATCCTGAATTAACGTCGTTCGAACATAGTCTACTGTGACCCGCCAGAGTGTTATCCGCAGGGCAAAATGCCTGGCGGATTTTCCGTTTATGCGGTTCGAGAATGGGCTTTCAGCAAGTATTTACATTGAATCTCTCTATGGGATTTCATGTAGATATAAGCCGGGCAGACAATTGCTTGACAATAGTGAACAATAGTGGCATTTTGTAAATTATGAAACATATATTTATGTTTGTGGGGTATGGGATGAAGAAATACTCATGGTTACTTTGTATTATTGTGGTAATACCCGTGCAGGCAGCGTGGAACATAGAGGTCATAAATGACTACGATGGCGGTTATACATCCATAGCCCTGGACAGTGAAGGTAATCCCCACATATCTCATGGTATAATTGATCTCTGGTATGTTTATTACAACGGTGACCAGTGGTTTACGGAATGTCTGGAGACAGAAGAAACCAGTATGCACACCTGTCTTGTCCTGGACCAGTGGGATCACCCGCACATAACCTACAGATACGGCATGAGTGGCGACTATCAGCTGAAATATGCTCACTGGACCGGGTCAGAGTGGTTAAAGACTGTAGTTGAAAACTCCGACGGCGGTTATACATCCATAGCCCTGGACAGTATGGGAGAACCTCACATAGTCTGTCAACTATCCTCTGGACTGCTCTACGCCCGATGGGCAGGCAGCGAGTGGGAGAAGGAAACGGTGGACCCGGACTGCTGGGAGGAAGCATCCTCAATTGCTCTTGACGACTCTGGGTACCCTCATATTGCATACGTTTACAGGAACGATTACCTTAAACTTGCATCATGGGACGGATCTCAGTGGAATTTTACTCTGATAGATTCAGGGACCACACTTGACTGCGAACAATTCTCACTGGTACTGGATGAATATCAGAATCCCAGGGTGGCTTATGTGAACAGTCCCAATGTGAAATATACCTATTTCGATGGTTCCCAGTGGCACTTCGAGGTGGCAGTTCAGGATTGCGGAACTCCCTTGACTTTCGTTTCCATGAGGCTTGATGATTCCGGTGAACCACACCTTGTATGTACTGATCCGCTGTCATGCAGTGTAGTGTACAGTTCCAGGGATAGTGGAAGCTGGTCCTCAGAGGTTATCGACAATGGTTACTGCGTATCCCTTGCCTTGAGCGAAGAGATGCTTGCCAGAATCGCCTTCGGAATAGGTATCGACGGAGTGAAGTACGCCGAAGAGTATGAGACGGGAATATTCACTGAGGATCGGGAACTCTCCAGTTTTCTGCAAGGCCCGAGCCCGAATCCCACCCATGAAATCCTGAATCTAATGATCAACCTGGAAAACTGTGCCCATGTAGGTTTAGTACTCTACGATCTCACCGGAAGAGTTGTTCTTCATAAGAACTTCTCAGATATCGACGGTGGAAGCGGACAACTGCAGCTGGATCTGAATGGTGTATCTTCAGGAACCTACCTTTGCAGGGTCACCGCCCTGGATCGCACTGAAAGCAGATTGGTAACAGTCATCAGGTGAACACGGTCGCTTTATACACCCCAATATCTTTCGAATACTATCTACTGTGGCCCGCCAGAGTGTTATCCGCAGGGCAAAATGCCTTGCGGTTTTTGTGTTTATGCGGTTCGAGAATGGATTCACAGTTAGAATCAAATTTAATCATTTATCCTGCCCCGGATTATATATATATGAGACTGATTTGAAACATTAATTACATTGTGATCATAATCGAGAATTGCTGTCAATGGGGGGGTGCATTCGTGAAAATACATCGGAAATGGTTACTCAGAACGCTCTTTATTTCACTGATAACTACCGTGGTCAATGCTGAACAGGTTCTAATACCTGTTCTGAACAATATGGACTTTGAAGTGATGGATGGAGACAACCAGATCCCGGTTGGCTGGACATTTGAAGGCCTGGGCTACTCTGGATGTACTGATTCTCTACAAGGGTACAGCGGGGTACGCTCTTTCAGAGTAAACTACATAGGCATAGAACCGGTGGAAGATTATGGCTGTATTTGCAGATACACTCCTTTCACCTATGAGGAAAATATAATTACACTGAGTTGCTGGTTTCGTACGGTGGATGTGAGCGACGACTGCAAAATAGGCCTGTATCTATACCTATACGATAAGTATGGCAAACTGGAGTCGTGGAAAAACATGTACCTGGAAAACCTGCCTGGATCTGCTGAATGGCGTCAATTAGAGGTAAGCATAGAGAACAGTAGCTTCGGCCGCGAACTGGAGCTGGGTATGTTTCTCTACGGAACAGGAACAGTATGGATAGATGACCTCGAACTCCTGCTGGACGGCAAACCCCTTTCCGAAGCTTCACCGCGTATTCTGCCCAATGCGGAACTGGATCATGAATTTGATACGGGATCGGGTCTTGAATTTACAGAAGTGAATGACTTCCAGCTTGAGTCACTTGATCTTCTAGGAAAAGTATGGGTATTCCTGAAGTATCACCATCCGCAGATAGGCAGAGGAGATATAAACTGGGACTATTCTCTGTTCCGAGTACTGCCCGCGATGCTTGATGCTGACACAGAAGATGAAAGACAGCAGGCACTTCTTGGTCTGATAGAGAATCTTGAACCGGTTTCAGTCGATGAATGTTCGATTCCTTCACCTGAAGAGACTCGTCTGAGCATGGATCTTAACTGGATCAGCGGACCCGAAGTAAGTCCGGAACTTGCTGCCGCACTCTTGAATATTTACGGTGGGCGCTTTCAGGAGGAACACTACTATGTGAGAGGAACGCCCTTTTCCTACTTCAGTGAATGCGAGTACGGGGATATGGCTCTCCCGGATACGGGGT
>JAIOSX010000308.1 GCA_021107345.1 Candidatus Aegiribacteria sp. | reverse complement strand
TTCCAAAGATACCTATCGGTTGAGTATTCCCTGCGATAATGTATCCGCTATCGGCTGTCTGCCGGACACATCTCCCATCCTCACTGCCGTCTTCTCCATAGGTCCTTGTCCAGATCGTACCTCCGAGGGCATCTGTCTTTACCAGATAGATATCATAACCACCAGCGCCATACGAATTCGATATTCCCACAATGACATATCCGTCATCGGAAGTCTGCTGAACGCACCATCCTTTTTCATCATTTACCCCACCGTAGGTATTCGTCCAGAGGGTGTCACCCGGATCCTGTGCCAGAAGTCCGGGTGCAAGGAGCAGGCTCGAAATTATTGATAACAGTACTGGCTTTTTCATTTACTCCCCCAATTTCTAATTTTGACTTTCCATATTATTATAATGCTGATAAACTGTTAAGTGAATAATAATCAAACATATATAATTGCGTCAGTATTGTAAGGGCTATATGATCCATCTTGATAGTCTGTTTGCTGCCCTGAAAAGCTCCTTCTCTGACTATCTCCTCCCGGATCATCCACTGCTTTGACGCACGCACATCTAATCTCTATTATTATCTTAATGTTTTTATATAAGGAGTGAAGTCAGGTTTTATGACGGATTCGATACAGGCACTGGAAGACAAGCTTGAATCGCTAACCGGTAAGGAGCGGATAGAGCTTCTGATTAAGCTGTCTCTCATGAATTTCAAGATCTCCCCCACCAAAGCCAATTCCTATGCGGAAGAAGCCCTGGTCTTATCGATATCAGCCAGCTCCAGACTGCTGGAAGCGAAAGCTCTGAATGCACTTGGCAAAGCCAACCTGGGGCAGCTCACCCATGTTGAGGCCCTGGAACACTTTCACAGAGCTCTTTCCATCTACGAGGAACTTGATTCAAGGCAGGATATAGCCGAGGTGCTCGGTAACATCGGCCTGGTGTACCACTCATTAAGTGAGCAGGAAGATGCTCTTGAATACCTTCTCAAAAGCAGGATGATCTTCGAGGAACTAGGTGACAGGAAACAGCTTGCGAATAACCTAAACTCAACGGGGCTGGTCCTTCTCAATGCGAACAGAGACGAAGAGGCATTGAAGTACCTGGAAGAATCACTCGCAATGGCTATCAAAGAGGATGATAATAAAACGATCAGAAGCGCTACCAATAATACCGGCATTCTCCATTACAAGAACGGTAGCTTTGAAAAGGCGATAGCCTTCTTTAAAAAAGCTGCGGAGCTTAGTGAGCAGCAGGGCGAATTGAGATCACTTGCCGGTAACTGCATCAACATAGGTACAAGTCATCTCCAACTGAGTAATTTCGATGATGCCCGTGAATATCTGAACAGGGGACTTGAAATAGCTGAGCAGTCAGAGGCGTGGGATTTCATACTGCAGGGGTGCCATTCCCTCTGCGAGCTCTATGAGAAGGAAGGAGATTTCGAGAAGGCACTGGAATATCACCGCAGGATGAGCGAGCTTGACAGGAAGCACTTCACCCTGGAGAAAAGCAAGGCAATCGCCGAGATAGATGCAAAATACCAGTCAGAAAAGGCTAAGCGGGAAACGGAGATCCACCGCCTTAAGAACATTGAATTGACCGATAAGAAACAATTCATAGAGGCGCAGGCAGAATCGCTTCAGAAATCAAATCTGGAGATCAGCGTTCACAAGGATAAACTTATCAAGAAGAACCTACAACTTGAAATGAGTCTTAAGGAGAAGAATGATTTCCTTAGTAAGATGGCGGAGCATATCTCCGACGGGGTGATGATAGATGACCAGAAGGGTAAAATCCTTTATGCCAATGATCATTTTCTAAAGATATTCGGTTTTTCAAGGAATGATATTCTGAACATGGATCCTTTCAGATTCGTTGCGCCGGAATGGAGAGGAAAGGTCCGGGATTACCACACACTTCGACTTGCCGGTAAAGACGTTCCCGACAGATTCGAGTTCGAAGGCATCAAGAAGGGGGGGGGCAGAATATGGCTTGAGGTCGGAGTTGCGGCGATTGAGCAGGACGGCGTTGTACAGGGTATCCAGTCTCTGGTGCGTGATATTACCAGCAGAAAAGTACTTGAAGCCAAACTTCTGCAGTCACAGAAACTCGATGCTATAGGAAGGCTTGCAGGAGGAATCGCACACGACTTCAACAACCTGCTTACGGTGATAAAAGGTCACTCCGAGTTCATGCTTGCGGATCTTTCCGAAACCCATTCACTTCGGCCGGATGCCGAGGAGATATGTAAAGCCGCTGACCGCGCTTCCGTACTCACCAGGCAGCTTCTTGCATTCAGCAGGCAGCAGATACTCCAACCGAGGGTTCTGGATATGAGCAGGGTTGTATCTGGACTTCAGATGATGTTGAGCAGGCTGCTGAGCGAGGATATCCAGCTTTTTACATCCTTCACGCAGGACACAGGATGTGTATTAGCGGATGAAAGCCAGATTGAACAGGTAATCGTCAATCTGGCGATAAACGCAAGAGATGCCATGGAATCAGGCGGTAAGCTTACCATTGAAGTAAGCAACCTTGATATCGCCGATCACTCACTGGTTATCAATCCCGATCTTCATCCAGGCCGCTATGTGCAGCTCTCCATCAGCGATACAGGATGTGGGATGAACGCGGATACCAGGGCGCGTATCTTCGAACCCTTCTATTCTACCAAGCAGAGTGAAAAGGGCAGCGGCCTGGGTCTTGCTATGGTGTACGGCATAATCAAGCAGAGCAACGGAGTTATTGAGGTAAGCAGCGAACCCGACGTAGGCACAACCTTCAATGTTTACCTGCCCAGGGTTGAAGGAGAACATATTCCCGATGAGGTACAGGTTGTAAAGAATGCTGAATCCGGCAAGGGTGAGAGCATCCTTCTGGTGGAGGACGATGAAGCCCTTAGATGCGTGATTGAGCGATACCTTTTCCGGGAGGGATACAAAGTGTCGTCAGCCATGTCAGCGGAAGAAGCACTGGAGATTTCTGAAGACAACAGTGAACAATTTCAGTTCCTTCTTACCGATATTATACTGCCTGGCATTAACGGCCTGGATCTTGCCTCTCTATTGAAAAAAGGCGGTTTCAACGGACGCATCCTCTATATGACGGGCTACACGAAGAAAGACATTCTATCCGACAATATAGTAATGAGCGACATGGAACTGCTTGAGAAACCCTTCAGCCTTACTGTACTTGGTCAGAGGATAAGAGATATACTGAATGCCGAATAAGCTCTATTCTATCATATAGACAATTGGATATTCATATTCAAACACAGGTATTCCTAAAATGCCATATTCAGATATATAAAATTTCCAATTGCTTATATTGTCAATACTCGGCATGACGGCTGTTATGACAGGTTCCAGATTGTCAGATGTAGCAATGCCGGAATATTAAAAACTGTCTACTCAATCAAGTAGAGCTTCTGGTAGCCTTCCAATGGGTCGGCTTCCCAGGCTAATATCCCATGTGAAGTAACTTCTGTTTCCCAGCTCAAACCGTCATCAGGGAAAACTGCATGGTGGAGCAGGTTGCCATCCAGATCGTAAATGTCAAAGAAGGGCTCGTTGCGGGTTCCTCGCCTCACCCAGAGATTACCGCTGGGGCCAATACCCACATCAATGATCATATTCCTATACGGGGCTGGGTGGAACTCGAATGGTAAAGGCCTGCCGCTACTTCTCTGCAAGTAACTGGTTGCATAAAAGATTTCATCGGTGATTTCCTCGGGTGTTTTCATCACAGCGGTCATATCCCGTGTGATAGTGAGTATTTCAGTACCGGTGGAATCCCAACCAGTAATCCTGTACTCATAGGAGTCTTTTGGAGCGAAGTAGATATTGCCGTCTTCATTGCTGCAGGTGCTGATCCGGTCGAACATTATATAATTGATTATCGCTGATGGATTCTTAATAAAGTCGTTCTCGGTGATCTCGATGGAGTCCTTCCAAAGAAAAGTGTCCCATTCCTCCTCACGCCAACCGTATATAGCAATTGTATGGCGCAAGAAATTGGTCTCATTCCATATATTTTCTTCAAACCTGCAAGTCACTAATCTGCTATTGGATATAGGAGTGACATGGTATGGTGAATTGTCCTGCCAGAGGCTTATCTCCTCCACGAATTTCAGCGAATCATCGAAAATTATATAACCACTTTTATCTGAGGAGTTTATCCCAATTCTGCCGTCGGGCATGATGAAAAAGCCCTTGGGATACATCAACTCACCCGGGCCAGCTCCCCGGCGAGAGACTTGCTGGATGTAGTTACCCTGCATGTCGAACACCTTCAGACAAGCTTCTATCTCATCAAGTACTATAATCCTGCCCTGCTCATCGATTCCAGCGGCAATGATGGAACCAAAAATGTTCGTGGAATCGCCAATCTCTTCACCGATCTCGAGAGTAACCTGTAAGGTGTCCACAGGAAGGGTGATCTGATCATCAGGGAGTTCTTGATCTCTCCCACACCCGGTTATCAATGTTATCAGAAGAATTATACAGTAGTTCACGATGAATAATCGGATTTCCCGCCATTTAG
>JAIOSX010000252.1 GCA_021107345.1 Candidatus Aegiribacteria sp. | reverse complement strand
GGCAGATCTCTGTAACTGTTAATCCATTTTGAGAACATATGGTTTATAATGGTCTCTGAAGTAGGTCTTACGACCAGGGGTTCTTCAAGCTTCTTGCCTCCCCCATGGGTGACAATGGCAAGTTCCGGAGCAAACCCTTCAACATGCTGAGCTTCCCTTTTAATGAAGCTCTCCGGTATGAGCAGAGGGAAGTATGCATTCTTATGTCCGGTTTCCTTGAAGCTTGCATCAAGGCTTGCCTTGATATTCTCCCAGATTGAGTATCCGTAGGGGCGGATTATCATGCATCCTCTTACTGGAGCTGAATCGGCAAGCTCAGCCTCACGGATTACATCCTGGTACCATCTTGCAAAATCCTTTTCCGGATTCGTAATATTCTTTGCCATTTATAAGCACTTTCTATTTAGAGTGGTTATTAAGATTACCCATGGAGAAAACTAATTGAGATTCGCAGATACTCCAAGGGCATAATTGACACTTGAAGCCCATGATATTAACTTCTAACTGTAGGGGGCCAGTTGCTGAGAGTGCCAAATGGAAGCAATGAAGGCTGCGCCCTGATGTCCTGCTCATGCGTGACCTGTTAAAATAGGTAGACTGAAGCAGCAACAGGCCGTGGTAAGACCTTTAGCCCTGTTCAAGAGACATTCTTCAGGGATATGGCCCCCGCATTTATATCAATTAATCCTGCAGTTTACGGAAGGTATTAAATTGTTTTCGCTAAGGACGATATACTCTTCTGTGAAAGACAGGAATTACCGCTTGATACTTCTCTTTTTCACGGTATACACTGCGATCATGCTGATTGTTCCCCTTTCGAGGCTTGTACCCAGGGTTCCGGTTCCCCTTATGTCTTTCTTACTGTGTTACTTTCTGTACAGATGGAAACGTCTTCCCATGGTACTGAGACCCTGGATTTTCTATCCGCTTCTCGTACTTTCGTACTGGCAGCTGCAGTATGTTGTTTCTTCCCATTTTCAGGAATTTCATGGTGCGGGAATCATCGCTTTCGAGCGGAGCCTATTCGGACAACTGCCTGTAGTATGGCTTCAGGAACACCTTTATCATGGTGGTATATCGTGGTACGATTATGTGTTTGCCATCTTCCACTCATCACTGTTTCTCATTCCGATAGTATTCCCGTTAATGCTTCTTCTCAGAAAGGGAGAGGAAAAGATGAAGAGGGCAACCGTAGCATTAGCCCTGATCACCCTCTCTGGCTATGCTACCTATGTTTTGTTCCCTCTTACACCACCCTGGATGGCTTCTCTTGAAAATATGATCCCCCAGGTCGAAAGGATTACTCTCAGAGCACTCGGAGAACTTGCACCCGGAGGGATAATCTCCTCATTCAGCCCCAGTCCGAGGGGAGCGATGCCCTCGCTTCATGCAGGGGTACCTATACTGATCCTGATGATAGCCTTTCGGGAGTTCCGGTGGAAAGCCTGGTGGTTCACAATAGTAGTGGCCGGTATATGTTTTGAGATCGCTTACGGTGCGGAGCATTATATAGTTGATATAATTGCGGGTCTGGCCTATGCTGTAGCATCCTATCTGGTTGTTTATAGATGGCTGATTCCGGATAACCGCCTTGCACCGGGTCGTCCAGTTGAGGTTAAGGAGCCATCAATATGAAAAAGGATATCCATTCCCTGCTGTTGAAGAAAAACAGGGGAGAAAAGATCGTATCACTTACCGCATACGATTACATTACCGCCAGGCTGGAAGAGGAAGCGGGAGTGGACTTTATACTCGTAGGTGATTCCATCGCGATGGCGGTATTCGGCGAGGAGACTACGCTTTGTGCAGATCTTGATGCCATGATAATTCATACAAGAGCCGTTTCCAGAGGAGCAGCCAACACTCTCATCGTAGGTGATATGCCTTTCGGATCATACGAACGCTCCGATTCGCAGGCTGTGAAGAACGCCGTAAGATTTCTCTCGGAAGGCGGTGCGGACGCTGTGAAGCTCGAGGGGGGCAATAATCGCTCCTTATCCCGAGCACGGGCTATCATTGATTCTGGAATACCTGTTATGGGACATGTGGGACTGCTTCCGCAGTCGATCAAACAAGCTGGAGGTTACAAGGTTGTTTACAGCGACAAACGCGATGAACTATTCGAGGAAGCCTTTGCCCTGCAGCAGGCCGGCGTATTCTCAATCGTATTTGAGTGTATTGAAGAGGAACTTGCAGCTGAGCTTACCGGGAAACTCGAGGTGCCCACTATCGGTATAGGTGCCGGCAGGTACACCGACGGTCAGATACTTGTGGTGAACGATATGCTTGGTCTATCGGGAGACTTCGAACCCAGATTCGTTAAGCAGTATGTTAAGCTGGATGACATGATTATTAAAGCTCTGAAGCAATTCTCGCTCGAGGTCAGGGACGGAAACTTCCCGGCCGATGGTAACGTATATCATTCCAGGGAGGAAAAGTGAGAATTCTGGTCGTAGGCAGCGGAGGTAGAGAGCACGCACTTGCGTGGGCACTATCAAGGTCAGACGATCATTCTCTGATATGTGCCCCGGGTAACCCCGGGATTGCAGAGATCGCTGAATTGTTTCCGGTGAAGGTTTCCGATACCGATGGTCTTGTCGATCTTGCAGCATCGGAAAAGGTTGACCTTGTAGTAATCGGCCCTGAAGTGCCTCTTGTAGCCGGACTCGCTGATGCACTGAGAAGGGAAGGCATTCCCTGTTTCGGCCCGGGAGCGGATGGCGCGCAGCTTGAAGGCAGTAAATGGTTCGCGAAGGAGATCATGAATTCCGCAGGCGTACCTACAGCACGCTGTAAGGTTTTTACGGACACAAGCTCCGCTATGAAGTACATGGGTGAAGACGCAAAAGGATTTGTAATAAAGGCTGACGGTCTGGCAGCGGGTAAAGGTGTATTTCTACCCGATGAATCTGATGAAGCACGTTCCATCCTTGACTCCCTTTTCGGAGGCAGATTTG
>JAIOSX010000212.1 GCA_021107345.1 Candidatus Aegiribacteria sp. | reverse complement strand
CTATACGACTCCGATGGAATTCGGCAAACCGGATGGCCTGCTGTTACCCTGGCTCAGGTAGCTGGCATGGCTGTATATCCCGATGATGATAACCCCGGCATAATCGCATCAACGATTGATGGACGCGTTTATCTCTGGAATATTGATGGAGATGAGGCCGCCGGCTGGCCCGTTGCGCCGGGTGATGAAAAAATCAGCATACCCATGTCCGCGGATATCAACCGCGACGGTTCCGCCGATATCATTGTGGTCAGCGGTGATTACCTCTACGCATATGACATAGAAGGAGACATCCTTCCAGGATTCCCATCGATGCTTCCCGGTTCTCCTCTCTCTTCACCCGGCCTTTGTGACCTGAACACAGATGGAAGATTGGAAACAGTTATCCTTACAGATGGTGGCGCAGTTGCGGTGGGCGCCTCGGGTGCCACACTTGAAGACTGGCCCGTGAAACTTGAACAGGACAGCCTGGTTTCCGGATTCAGCAGAAACAGAAGAGGGACTGGAGGCAGCGGATTTGCATTGATTTCAATGGATGACGGGCGGATATGCATGTTCGACTCGGATGGTAAACAGTTCGGAGTATTCCCGGTATCGGTTGGAGACAGACCAATCGGGCGTCCTTTGTTGTGGGATCCTGAGAATACCGGTAACTGGAGGTTAGTAGCTGCCGACAGGAGTGGCTCTATCTGTTGCTGGCATACTTCAGTAGAACCTGAGGGCTGGTTCACAGGTATGGACATGTCCGGTTCCAACTGCTGGTGGAGTGTTGATCTCCCTCCTGTTTCCGTTTCAGGCTCCGTGCTCCGGGAGGGTTCCTTCTACGTTTATCCGAATCCTGTTCAGCAGGGAAGCGGAATAATCCGTTTCCAGCCAGGTGACGATTGTTCCTGGGAGATAAGGGTATTCAATATGGGAGGCGACCTTGTTACTCATAAAACCGGAACAGCACCCGGAGGATCACCCTGGGAAGTACGCTGGAGCACTGAGGATCTTGCCCCCGGTGTCTATTTTGTCAGCCTGCAAATATCTTCCCCAATGGGATCAACAGATGCTCTATTTCATGCGGCGGTGATAAACTGATGAAAATATCTGCGGTTTTACTCTTATCCGTTCTGATTGTTCTTCCGGGGATAATGGAAGCGGATTCCGGTTCCCGAAAGGGTGCCATGCTGCGATCCATCGTGCTTCCCGGATGGGGCCAGATGCACCTTGGCCATTCGACAAGAGGGATAGCTTTCATGAGTCTTGATGTCCTGACCTGGGCAGGAGTCGGCCTGTCTTATCTTGAGGGTACGTTCAACAGAGACGATTACAGATGGCTTGCAGCATCCGAAGCCGGCCTTTCCGTCTCCGGCAGATCAGGCGATTTCCTCGATGATATGTCAGATTTCGATTCAAGCACTGAATTCAACGATTACATTCACAGACTTGCCAGGTACTACTACCCTGATGATCCCGATGCTCAGAGGAATTATTACGAATCCCATGCACTGTACGGCTCCGACAGCTGGAACTGGTCATCGGATGAAGCACGGAACCAGTTCGCCGACAGACTGAGGGACAGCAGGCAATGGTTCAGAAGAAGCATGTACATAGCCGCATTTGCCATGGTCAACAGGGTTGTAAGTGTGATAGACGCCTCTCTTCTGGATGAGAGACGGCCGGGCGTCTACACCTCACTTTCTTTCCCTGAATATCACGACTTCTCGTCTGTCAGGTTTTCGATAGGAGCCAGATTCTGATGACATTACTTATTCTCTCACTGATTCTTCAGAGTTCCGGACCTGCCTGGTGGATCGATGGGACGCCTCTGGTTCCCGGTATCATGGAGATAGACAGACGTCACGACCCTTCATTCGAGCCTACAGGGCCTCTATGTTCCTGCAAGGGGCACAGCATAGGAGATACGATAAATTTCTGGTCGATCGACCATAGCGGTGATTTACCGGTGTTTTACCTTACTTCCGCCACATGCAGGTATGTAGGTGAAAGAACTTATATATTTGTGGAGGATACCCAGTGGCCCGATACATACGACCAGGCTGACGTAGATGAATTTTCTGCAGCCCTGGAGGACAGCACTCCATCCGGCCCCGGAGGGATCGTAGAAACGGATATCGCAGTTTTCGGGCAGCCGCCCGATGCCATTGACGGAGACCCGAAGATTTACTTCCTGGTGCTTGATATCAGGGATGGCTATGTCTCTCCGCCGGGTGGAGCCTACATTGCCGGATTCTTCAGCCCCTACAACCAATTCACCGAAACCGAGGCCTACCTTTACTACGGTGGTCATTCCAACGAGGTTGAGATGCTCTACATAGATTGTTATCCGGGTAGCCCGAGCGATGCTGCCTATACTGCATCTCATGAACTGGTGCACCTTATCCAGTGGGGATTAGAGCCCTTCAGCTCGGAGGAGCTTTGGGTGATCGAAAATCAGGCTCAAGCAGGAACATTCGTTTGCGGCTATCCCGCGTTCCAGGTTGAGACCTTCCTGGACGTGGGGGGAGTAACCCCCATCAAATGGACGAACCTGGAGGACATGATAGAGTACGTTGCCGGTTACGGGGCAGGCTACCTTTTCTTCGCGTACCTGTACGAGAATTACGGCGGAGAGGATTTCCTTTATGAATCCCTGAGATCCACAGACAGCGGAATTTCGGGAATAAGTGAAACCATCCGCAGAGTCACCGGTTCGAACCCGGATATGAACCGGATTCTTCTGGACTGGATGCTGGCCTGCTGGATAGATGATCCGGACTTCGGCAATGGGAAATACGGATGGGAATCCTTCAGGATCGCGGATTACGATACTGTATCTCAGGGAAACAGACCCGGTCTGGATTATACTTTCGAGATAGATACCGAACCCTTTTCTTACATCGGTGATCATATGTCATCTTATCAGGGAAAGTATTACTTCACTGATTCTACATTGAGCGGGAGTTTTCGAGCTGCTGCTTCAGGCCTCGGAAACCTGCAGGCTTTCGTTTTCGATGATACATTGGGATTGCTCGAGGAAGTCAGTGCCGGTTCAGTGAACGATATCGCGATAGCACTCCCTGCAACGGGTGACATTCTGCTTCTTTGCAGTACATTCTCCGGTCTTGACCTTGATATTTCGGCAGGTTCAGTCGTCTCCTCCAGAGAGATTTTTACATTCTATCCACAGCCTTGCCTTGGTACGCTTTTCTTCCAGTTCTGGTCCAACGGAGGGAATGTGGAGCTATCGGTGTTATCTCTCTCCGGTAGATATGTGGAAACCGTTAACTACGGCGGTGTCAGCCGCGGAGAAACGACTCTGGCATATCCGGGAGCCTCCGATCTTTCATCGGGAACATACTTCTTCAGATTCAGCCAGCGAAACAGAATAGAAACCGGTTCATTCGCAGTTGTGCGATAACACCTTATTATCCCTGTTCGCGGTTCTAAGTATTTTCCAGGTTTCTAACTTGACAGTAACACCGCCCGACAGCGATTTCGATTACATTACGGTTCCCGACGGGATAATCGACGCCGAGATAAACGGAGCAGGGGATATTTACGTACTTCTGCCGGGGCTGCCTCACCTGCGCATCTATGGCGCCGGGGGTTCCGTTTCCGAGTATGACCTCTCCGATGTTCTTCTTCCCGGAGGCATATGCATCGATGAGCGATGGGGATGGTTCGTTACGGGTGAACTCACGAATATGGTATACCGCTATGATAATTCAGGTGAGTTGACGGATTTCTGGGATTCCCGTGGCATGCCCGGTGATATATGTATCCAGGGACTGTCCGTTCTGTACGTTTCACGGGCCAGCGGTACTGTTACTTCGCTTGATGAACCGGATGATATCCTTCTAAGATTGAACGATTCCGGTAACGGGCAGCTGTCCGCATCGGGAAATGAAGCGGTCTATTCCAGTGAAAATGAATCCCATATCTTCGCAGATTATTCAGCCCCCGAACCATTACCCTCTGCGGGCACATGGACCTTTGCCGGGAGAGAGCTGATAGTTTTGCAGGATTCCTGCGTACTTGACGGCAGCGGGGCTGTTCTTTTCGAACTGCCCCAACCGGGGGAATTCTCCCGGATTTCCTGTTCAGTGAACGGTAATCACTGCCTGCTCTGGACACCGGGGGAAGGCAGAATTCTGGTGCTGCGGTGAGTCTGTTCGCTGTCATCCTACTGCTTTTATCTTCAGTGACGCTGGAGTTCGAAAGCGATGGCACGGCTTTCTTCGAGACTCCCGATTCCCTGTGGATAGCACCAGGCTCCATTGCAGCCATTTCTGATGGTGATACGCTGAATGCGGTACCCGGAACATCGGGAGTAAGAACAGGCATCATTTTCGATCCTCCACCACCAGCTGGCTCTACAGTCACATTGGAATTCGAAGTGCTTCAGTTAAGCATCCCCTCATCAACTGCACTTGATGTGAGCTTTGTGGAGAGACGGATGATTGAGCAG
>JAIOSX010000272.1 GCA_021107345.1 Candidatus Aegiribacteria sp. | reverse complement strand
TCATTCTCTACAATGGCTCGGAGGGGAAGCCAGTCACCGTCGTAGGTCTCGCCGTCAACTGGTTCTGTTATTGTGAGACTGGTGATGGATATCAGTATTGCTGTGAGGATCATTCCGAAAGTCATAATGCCCTCCTATTTCATTTCCGTAACAATGATAATCTAAATTCTCCATTTGCTTGTATTTCAATACTTTAATAAGTATACATCTTCGCTTGAAGATGAGTCAAGGATAGTAATCAGAGTATAGATGTTCAGCGACATACTCGTCGGGAACCTGACGACAAATAAAACTCCCTGCTAATTTATACGGCAGACAATATGGCTAGACGGTGATCACATAATCCTTCGATCTGAAGTAATCTCTTTGTCTCTTTGGGGCCGGGCGTAACATCCGGTCACTTACCGGCTCTGCACTGTCTCCCTCTTCCCCAATCTGCCATCTCTTTGACTGGGTATCTAAATACATTAAACCACCCTGTACACTGATTGCCGGTAGAATTATTGTCTTGTTTATATCATATGGATGAATAGATGTGTAAAAATGAAAGAAGGCATTTAATGCACAAGAGTATCCTGGTTGCGGTTGTCATTATAGAAGCCCTCATCCTTACAACTTCTGCCGAAGCAGTGATCACCTTTGAACGTACTTACGGCGGCACAGGTTCGGATAGTGAAAATTCTGTTCAGGAGACTCGGGATGGAGGATACATTATCGCGGGAAGTACCTTGTCTTTTGGTGCTGGGGAATTACCGTTACCCCTGCCATGTCTCGGGTTTTGGTATTGTCTGCGGTCTTCTATCATCCGTGGAACCTGAGCTGATACCGCTTACACAAAACCATTGGTATGACGGTGAACCCACCTGGGTAGTACTGGAAGAGGTTTATTGATTCATTACAAATATAAGCCCGAAACAGGGACGGATACTTCAAAAGGTATTCTCTTATTGATGTATTGCTAGTTCCAGGATTGAGGTGGTCAGGAGCTATGAAGGACGAAATTATTGCTCTTATACAGGAGATGATTCGAAATAGCTGTGTTAATCCGCCTGGAAACGAGATGAAATCAATTCGCACAATCGAGCGATACCTTTCCTCATTCGGAATTGTATCAGAGATATTCGAACCTGCCCCCGATAGAGGCAATCTTCTGGCAACAATCAAAGGATCCGGAGAAGGTCCAAGCCTGATGTTTGGCCCTGGTCACGTTGATGTTGTACCAGTTGAGGATGAGGGTGAGTGGACTGTACCTCCCTTTGAAGGAGCCATCATGGATGGGTGTATCTGGGGAAGAGGGGCAATTGACATGCTTTATATCGTTGCATGCCAAACAGCAGTGTTTGCTCATCTGTATTCAGAGGGTTTCAAGCCAAAAGGTGACCTCAAACTGTTAGTTGTCGGAGATGAAGAAATCGGCGGTGAACTCGGGGCAAACTGGATGGTACAAAATCATCCCGAGAAGGTCAAAGTGGATTATCTTGTGACTGAAACAGGTGGAGAACCCATTGGGCCAAATAAGGTATCATTCATTTATGGCGAAAAGGGTGCAGCATGGTCCAGAATGAAGTTCAAAGGAGTTGAAAGGCATGGTTGCACCCCATTCAAATCAGACAATGCTGTTGTTAAAATGGCGGAAGTCATCCAACGCATCAGAGACTACCAGCCTCCACGAGATACATCCATTACGAAACCTTTCCTGAAATCAATGGGGACTAAAGGAATCACACTGTCTCTGCTGAACAATCCCCGCACTCTTGGGTTCATGTTAAACAGACTGGCAAAACGCAGTGAGGGGGATGCGGCATTCATACATTCACTCAGTCAAATGACCTGGTCACCCAATGTTTGCCGGGGAGGCGTAAAGATCAACACAGTGCCTGCATCAGCAAGTCTGGATATCGATGTTCGGGTTCTCCCGGGTCAGGATGAAGAATATGTTCGAAAACACTTCAGAAAGGCCCTCGGCCCCCTTGTGGATGATGTTGAGATTGAAGGAATGAAAGCGGACGAAGGAGGTGCTTTCATGATGGGCTCGCTGAGTGATGCAGATTCTCCATTTGTAGAGCTGATGGAATCCATCGTCAAAGAGATAAGAGGACCGGAATTCACAATAGTACCAATGGTTTCACCAGGAGCGACAGATTGCCGCTTTTTCAGGAAGGCATGGAATACACAGGCATATGGGTTCAGCATCCATGATGGTTCTTTGGACATGGCAACATTGATGAGTCTATTCCACGGGACTGACGAGAGAATCCCCATTAACACGTTGGAGATGACAGCCAAAGGATACATGGAACTTGCCAGGGGATTTCTTGATCCGGATTGTTAATGCGGGAAGCTTATACAGCAAAATCATTCGTTAACGCGAACCTTCAGTAGACCATGTTTTCGTGTTAACTCCTGCCTGTCCAGCAATACTGTTTTGTTGACACTCAGTTTCAGCTGGATTTGAATATTGACGATAAATTTCATAATAACATATTTACTCTATACGAAATTACGACATGATTAGGAGAATTGATATGACTAGAATTATGCTGATTGCATTCACACTCACATTATTCACTCTGCCGCTACAGGCTGAACATGTCTTCATCTGGAATTACGATGATGAGGATATCTTCTACTGTGATGAATACGGCGGAAACATCGACTGTTCCTACTGGATCGAGCAGACGCTTGTTTTCAATAGTCATACCTTCGTTACAGATACGGTTCTTCCCTCCGATCTTTCATCTTACGATGTCGTATTCGTTACAACCGGATGGTTCCGGTGTTGAGGCGACAACGCATTAATTGCTCTGGATGAGCAAAATATACTCATAGACTATCTTAACAATGGAAACGCCCTCTACATC
>JAIOSX010000262.1 GCA_021107345.1 Candidatus Aegiribacteria sp. | reverse complement strand
GCGACACAGAAACCACTCAAAGAAATTCTGAAGGCAGTTGAGGATATTCTGGGTGATGTTAAACCGCAGAAACAGTGGCTGAGGTTGCAGGGAGCCTATCTGCTGCACCAGACCCGGTGACGCAGAGATCAGGAATGGTAGTACTGACTCCAGCGTTAAGGGATTCGATGATGACTCGGAAGTAACTCGCGTTGCCAGTATATTCCAATCTGAATGGAGGAATATGCCGGAAGATAAGATAATGATGGTTTCCCTCGACAGGATAGAGGAGGGAATTGCCGTTCTGGTGACACATGACGGCCACATGTGGCTGCTGCCTGCTGAGTATCTGCCTGAGGAATCCAGGGAAGGTGATGTACTCGATGTTTTCCTGAGAAGAAATCCCGGGGAGACGGAGAAACTTGCAGGGAGGGTTCATGATCTTCAGCAGCGGCTTCTTGACCGAACCAGGGAACGTGATGAAATCCAGGATCAGTAAGCGGGAGACGCTCCGGATGGAATCGGGATGTTAACTTGAAGCATGCTGAAGGAAAGCTCGTTCTGGTAGGAACGCCCATAGGGAATCTCTCTGATATGTCAGCAAGGGCAAAAGAAGCGATTGAGAACGCTGATGTCGTAATGGCTGAGGATACCAGGCGTACTGCAAGATTCGTGAATGACAGGAGGAAACTCTACAGCTACCACGACCATAACGCAGCCGGCAGGATACCACAGATAGAGGAGTTTCTGGAGGTTGGTACGGTTGTTGCCCTGGTTTCGGACGCCGGCATGCCCGGCATTTCGGACCCCGCCTATAAGGCAGTAAGCTCTGCCGTCAGAGGAGGACATATCGTAGAAGTCATTCCGGGACCGTCCGCCGTCATAACTGCCCTGGTAGCTTCAGGCCTTCCTGTCGACAGGTTCTCCTTTGAGGGGTTTCTCCCGAGAAAGAAAGGGGCCAGAACCCATCGGCTTGAAGAGATGTTCACTTACACCGGATCTATTGTATATTACATTGGTCCTCATCATCTCCTGAAGTATCTGGAAGAGATGAGGAGTGTCTTCGGCAATCGTCCCGTGTGTGTTGCCAGGGAAATGACCAAGATACATGAGGAATATGTACGTGGATGCATTGCGGATGTTGTTGAAAATTTCAGTAACAGAAAAATCCGCGGTGAGATAACTTTGGTTGTAGGCGGAGCTGTATTGTCATCGGATTTTTTTGATTGACGATGACATTTGCTGTTTCTATTTTACATTGCTTTGCAGAACAGATTCCAGGAGGTTTATTTAACCTGGAGAATATAAGGAACGCCGGTAGAAAACTTCTGTTTCCCCTTGTCAGTCTGTTGGCAGCGATTGGTATGGGGCCCTTTTCGGTAACCACCATCGGGCTTCTAATGACAGCCGTTGCAGCATGCTTCATATGGGATGGGAATTTCATTGCCGGAGTCGCGTTTTTTATTGTCGGCAGTATTCTTGATGCTGTTGACGGTGAACTTGCGCGAAGGAAGAACGCAGAAAGCGTCGCAGGCGCGGTTTTTGATTCATGCTGCGACCGTATCGGCGAAGTTCTTATTTTCGGAGCTCTCCTTGCGGGAAAGGCCGGAGAAGCTCACCATGTTATGGTTTACCTTGTACCGGCCGCAATAGGAGGTTCGTTCATGGTAAGCTACATCAGGGCAAGGGCTGAAGGTCTTGATCTTTCCTGTTCCGTGGGGCTGTTCACCCGGACAGAAAGGCTTGTACTGCTCATGGCCGGTCTTGTGGCCGCAGGATTGTGGGACACACAGGCTCTTGTAATCATGCTGATCGTTCTTGCCGCTGGATCATGGTTTACTGCGGGGCAGCGGTTCGCTAAAGTAATCAGGGACGGTAGAGGGATTTCACTGAACAAAGAATGAAATCCGGATCAGCCGTTTAACTATTATTTCTATCTATTCAGGGAGGCTATGAATGTCAAAAAAAGTGAGAGTAGCGATAATCGGTGTGGGGAACTGCGCCAGCAGTCTTGTTCAGGGAGTGGAGTTTTACAGGAATGCAAAGGAAACCGAAAAGGTTCCCGGTCTGATGCACGTAAATCTTGGTGGATATCACATCAGTGATGTGGAATTTTCAGCTGCTTTCGACATCAATATTACAAAGGTTGGAAAAGATCTCAGTGACGCCATCTTTGCCGATCCGAACTGTACAGTAAAACTCTGTGACGTACCGAAACTAGGAGTCAAAGTACACAGGGGCATGACACACGACGGCCTTGGAAAATACCTCAAGGAAGTCATAAAGAAAGCACCCGGACCAACATCCGATATAGTAGGAATACTGAAAGAAACTAAAACCGATGTAGTGGTCAGTTATCTTCCTGTCGGCAGCGAAGAGGCAACAAAGTGGTACGTAGAGCAGATCCTTGATGCCGGCTGCGCATTCGTGAACGCCATACCGGTATTCATCGCAGGTGAGTCATACTGGCAGAAGAGATTCCGTGACCGCGGACTTCCCGTTCTCGGTGATGATATCAAGAGCCAGGTCGGTGCCACAATACTTCACAGGGTAATGACCCGTCTGTACGAAGACAGAGGCGTAAGGCTTGACCGTACCTACCAGCTGAATGTAGGCGGAAACACCGATTTCCTTAATATGCTCGAACGGGAAAGACTTGAAAGCAAGAAGATATCCAAAACCAACGCTGTAATTTCCCAGCTTCCAGGGGGCCTTGAGCCAAGAAACGTACACATCGGCCCCAGCGATTACATCGAATGGCTGGATGACAGAAAATGGTGCTACATCCGAATGGAGGGCACAAGCTTC
>JAIOSX010000125.1 GCA_021107345.1 Candidatus Aegiribacteria sp. | reverse complement strand
GTTGAAGGGATGACAGCGTAACCATCTGGCGTGACCGTCAAGTAGAGAATGGAGTTGGCTCCGCCTCCTGACAGTTCCGCAGGAACCCCTCCCTGTATGGAGAACCAGAGGACATCACCCGGTCCCACCACGTACTCCACAGGATTGATTTCCTCAATCATGGGCTGTACAGGAATAAGCTCGGCCGATTCTTCACTGGCAATCAGAAGCAGAAGTAAAATAATCATTTTTGCTCCATCTAAAGAAGGCTGGCCACCATAAGGGCCTTTATGGTGTGCTTTCTGTTCTCTGCCTCGTCCCAGACAACTGAAGATTTGCCCTCTATGACATCCACAGTAACTTCATTGCCCTTCACCGCAGGCAGGCAGTGCATGAAAATAACTCCGGGATTATCCGCCAGTTCCATCATTTCGGAGTTGACCCTGTAGGGCTCCAGAAGTTTCATTCTTTCCCTGGCTTTGTCCTCTTCACCCATAGATACCCATACATCGGTATATATAACATCGGCTCCGGGTACAGCTTCCTCAAGTGAGGAAGTTACTGTAAGAGTCGAAGCGGAATCATAAGCAATCTGAGATGCAGTATCAAGAAGCTCTGATTCGGGATAAAGAGAATTCGGCGCCAGAATTGTACAGTTCACACCCATTGCGGCACATCCCACCATCAAGCTGTTTGCCATATTGTTTCTACCGTCACCGGCAAAAACGAAATTTAAACCTGCCAGATGTCCGAAATTTTCTTCCATGGTCATCAGATCCGCAAGAACCTGCGTAGGATGGA
Organism: Candidatus Aegiribacteria sp.; assembly: GCA_021107345.1. Next base: position 5,825 of record JAIOSX010000125.1, on the reverse strand, counting down.
ACATGTCTGTCAATCCATTGTAGACAGGTACGCCGGAGAATTCAGCCAGTGTTTCCACGGTTTGCTGGCTGAAACCCCTGAATATTATTGCATCGAACATTCTTCCGAGAACCCTTGCCGTATCTTCGATACTTTCCTTGACTCCAAGCTGAATATCTGAACTGGAGAGAAATACCGGGTGGCCACCCTCTTCCCCGAATGCTGTTTCAAAAGCGCACCGCGTTCTTGTCGACCTTTTTTCGAAAAGCATGGCAAGGGTCTTTCCCCTAAACCGCTGGTTAACCTGAAAAGCGGTTCTCTCAGCCTTGAGCAGGTGAGAAACATCAAGAAGGTACCGTATATCGTCCCCGGAAAGATCCAGTAGCGTTAGCAAACTCCGTCCCCTGAAATTCACAGCCATGAAGCACCTCTTTCGATAATTACTATTGAACTCTATTGAAAATCAGATTGTATCGGGGGAATATACATCGAAATGCCGGGCGTACAAAAAAAGGGGCACGCGTAATGCGTGCCCCTGATATTGCTTCTGGTTCCTAGAAAATGTAGTACGCGCCAGCGAGAACATTGTTTGGTGCGTATGTCGCAAGTCCTGACCACTTGTAGTCGGTCGTGCTCTGTACTCCACTGTCAGTTACAACGGTTGTTGCGTTTGCATAGCGGAAGCCGAACTCGGTGAAAAAGGCCAGCTGCTCAGCGCCTGGGATGGCGAAATCGATCCTCATGAGGGGATCAAGACACCAGGAAGTAGTTTCATACTCAGTAGTACCCGCCTCAAAATTGGATGTGCCATAGAGGAACCTGGCGCCCATGCTGAAGCTGGTGTTGGCGGGAGCCTCGACAACGTAGTATCCGCCGCCGCCGAAAGCCATGGCTGAACCCTCGAGTTCAACTGGTACTGTGGGTTGTGGATCAAGCTCAAAAGTTTGCTTCATGTATCCTACATAACCCTCAAGACGGAACTCTGGCGATGCCATCGCACCGAAACGGAGCATGTACATATCCTCGGCGTACACTTCACCATTTGAAACATCGATCATAACGGGAATCTCTGTTTGGTTGAAACCAATTGAGAACCCGGCAAATGCCGTTCCCGCGAAAGCCAAAAGACATACAAGTACAAAGACCCTTTTCATTACTCTCCTCCTCGTTGTTTAAGAGCGGCCAATTCCACCCTTACAACAATAACTTTGATTAAGTTTAATACATTATTTAAGGTCTGTCAATCAAAACTCCTGAGCGGCTTCCCATAGGAGCATCATGGCAAGATCACCCTTTTCCTCACAGCAGAGATCATCACTCAGAAGAACAAATCCCAGTTCCCGTCCTTCCGGAGATATGGCTATTAACGCAAATGTTTTGTGATCTTCTCCCGAATCCACCCAGCCGTACAGGTCCCATCCTTCTCCTATGGACGATGCCTGGCCGCTTCCCATATCGGGGTTATCCAATATTTCCATAACTGCCGGCATATTCATACCCGAATGGATTATCTGCAGGGCCCTTGCGACATCTTTTGCCGTGCTTGAGGAAATGGTTTCGGGTGATTCAAAACTTCCCGTTCCGACCAGATGCGTACCATACAGGCCAGAATTATTAACCCATAATGCTACGCTTTCAATCTCCTGCGCCGTTCCCTGTGTAATGCTGTCTACCCGCATCATATCTATTGCATATGCGAGAAAAAATGCTTCCGGAATGTTGAATGGAAATGTGCCTTCTCCAGATACTGCTATAGGGCTCCCGGAGGGAAGATCAATAACCAGTGCGCTGAATCTGATTCCAGGCAATTCTTCCAGAACCGGAATCGAATTGATCACCCGCTGTGTTTCCTCTGCGGAATCCTCTATCGGGTAAATACCAAGGCTCCGGAGAAAAGATGGAATCGACGCCGTAACTGATGTATTGAGAAGAGCAAGTATCGCTAAAAAAGCAATAATGGATATCTTGTTTTTCAAAGGTGTTAATAACTCCTTTTCATATTCACAGTTTTAATCTAGTGTCATGTCAAGTGTCAGATGTTGTATAATTGCGAAGTTATTTGGCGTTCCTGCAAGGCGCGGATGATGGCGCATAGCAGGGCTATGTAACTGAATCCGCAACGCCGCAGGAGCGTCAAAGAACGAGCAGGATACATCATTTGATGCTTGACATGACACTAGATTGACAAGTGAATCTTGATACCTATCATGGGTATTTCAGCAGAGTTGATATTGTTTGCCTCGAAGATATACATGTACCCACCCTCAAAGGCTATTGAGAATTTTCCGGACATTGAGATGTAATGAACACCCGCCGGGATGTATAGGTTCGGTTTCAAGTCCTCGGAGCCGCCAGAACCGAACAAGTTAAAATCCATAGCTGGAATGAGGCCGAAGTAACCTCCTAAGTATGGGGACCAGCGAACATCAGTATCAGCACCTGTAGGATGATACCTTAGTCCGGCCCCCACCCCAAAACCGGCAGAAAGCTCCAGATTAAAGTTGCTTGACAGGAAAGTATCAAACGATATGCCTATGAGATTGATGCCGCCTATGACAAAAGAGAATCGGGATGGGTGAAGATCTCGAACATTCACGGACTGGTCCTGGGAAACGCTGACGGATGGAACCAGTACTAATATTAATATAGCATAGATATATATAATGCGCACGACAATCACTCCTTACAAGGTTATTAACCTTTTAATTCGAATATCTTACATATAGATTTCGCTATGTTCTTAACTTGTTTAACATTTATAGGATAACAAAAAAATATACAATAAATAAGATAAGTCATATAGATGCGATTAAACGAAGATAGAACCTGGAGCTGCTGAGCCCTTCCTGAACAGGGAATCCGGCTGCGGCATCTGCATGGAAGATATTGCTCATCCTCCTTACCACGGCTCCGCAGCCTGCAGTTCAATCTCTACTCCGGTGCTGCCCTTATAGAACAGAATCTTTCATTCTTCAACCCCGCGCCACTGTAAGAGATTCTTTCGTTCCTGAGCCTCCCTGTGAAATTACCTGATATCACGCCTATTCAGAAATCATCCTGTTGATTGTTACGGGTCACATTATTAGATTGCCAAACATTCTAGAATACGTTACAGTACAATCAGTAAGATCATGAAGAATATTTAAAGAAAATATTAGAGGGGAATTACGTCAAATCCAAAAATACGATTCCCGAGATCCGATATATTAAGATGGGAAGATTATGCGTGTCACTTTGTTTTCCTCTGTTTTTGTTCTACTGATCGCCTGCAGCTGCAACCATTTAACGGAACCTTCGAACTTACCACCATTGAAGGGTTCAATCACTGCCTTTGCCTGAGGGCTCGCTAACCTGAGAATATCACTTACCTACATCGGACCTGCCGCCTGGAGAATACCATCTTCATCAACAGATAACCAGTTTCCTGATAGTGATTCGAAATCCCAGGTTCCTATCCAGAAGGCATACAAATCCTCTTTATTATAACTCCAGGCATAAAGTGTAAAACCAACGATGTTGTCCTTAAAAAGCATTTCAGAACGACTAAATGGATGATGATAGTTAACAACATAATCCCACGCATAAAAAGTTGATTTTAAAATCATACTTTCATCATCCTTTAAGTATTCGATAGAATATAATTGCTGATTAGCAAATTCTGGAGGAGAAGGAGGTAGATAATATTCAAAAACATAATGTGTTACACATTTAGTTATATATTGATGCTGGAGCAAATACATACTACCATAATCGACACCTTCAAAAACTCCGGAACAATACATATCATACATATAATATGTTGGAGTAATTTCCTGGATTACTGTTATTGAGTAATCTCCTTTATCTCTGAAATAAGTACATTCCACATGATTTTCAGAAACAATTTCACAAGTATCATAATCCATACATGATTCACCTGAATCTTCTACTGACTGGGATATACTCTGATAATCAGCAAGAATATCATTGAATCTACTAATTGATTCTAACGCCTGATCGACATTTTCATTATCCAGATGAACTAATTCATCATCAAATACAGGTAAGGAAGCTATGTCCAAAATAGTTGTATGTTCATTGGATATAGAGGAGAAAATTTCAATAAGAGTACTATCATAAAAATAATGCTCCTGGGCAGGCAGAAAACCGGCAAATAATACAACACTCATAAATAATTTTAACAACATCGCTTTATCCTCCAAAATACCAAAAGGAAATTGTATTTTTAACCATCTACAAAACACATCCTAAGAACATTCCGATATCTTCGCAATAGCAATTCAGATTCCTATTGCTGTTCACCACTGAACAGAATCTGCAGCACAGGTTCTCACTGTCAGTTCGTTGATCGGGTAAGTTCTCGCGTGTATGATGCGATCGGGAGCTAAGAGTTGACATAGTTCCGGGTCTGAGAGCAGCATCAAGGGACTGGTCAATAAAGCGGAAAAACGAGTTTCCTATTAGCCCATGGAATATTCTGTTGATGACTCGAGTATCTACTTCGTCGGAGAGTGGTGGGAATAAAACTAATGCTGGCGAGCTATCACTGACTAAGATACGGGTATCGCTGCATTGTTAATACTGAGATCAGAAAGGCAAAGGAGGAAAAATGAAATTAAGAATTGCATTTCCTTTCGCAGCATGTTTCATTCTCGCTGCAGGAAGTATCTATGCCCAGGGTGAGGATGAACCGGCAAACGAAATCAATCCCACAGAAGATGCCGATTCCCCTACAGGCTTTTACATCCCGGAGGATATCGAGGACTGTTTCACAGAACTGGAAACGATGCTGCATCCGGATATGATCGAAGAGATGAGATCCGGAGACGAAGACGACATGATCATGTACCACCATGGACTGGGAAGGTGGATAAGAAACAACTGGGGTTTGTGGTCAGGGTCCAGACTATTCGACTATCTGTATGAACTCGGTCTTCATCACCCTGATGATATGTCAGATATTATCCTTCATTCGTTCTGGAGATATCTCAATGACAGGCCCCTGGAATTGGAAGAACAGGTTCAATTCTATATCGATTACTGGGAAAATGTATCCGGTAGCTGATAAGGATTTCTTCCCGGCGTAAATGCAGCCTGCGTTCCGGCCGGGAAGCCTTTCTTATCCCATGGAGGATTGTCCTTGACCTGACAGGTAAACATCTGCATACATCTTCTCAGAGTTATGGTGATCCGATCATGAATGTATGCTCCTCTATCAAGAGGAAGTTGTTGGACTTTGCAATCTTCCTTGAAGAAGAACTCTACATTCCCAGTAAAGGAAATAACCGTAGAAGCGCACAAGAAGTTAAAACAAACGCATTTTACTTGTGACAATCCTGGAAGTATCAATAGTAGAATTGGGAGGGGAGGTATAGTCTCTATTATCATTGTCCTACGAGTGTATATGTACAATAAAAAGCCTACAGAGGAGTAAAGGATCAGCAAAACAGATAAAAGCAAGCTAGTATTTACAGTGAAAACAACTCTGCCTTGCATGATCTCCATGCTGCTTGTGAACTGCGGACAGCCGGAGGAGTACTTCCCTATACCTGATATCGAATACAAACTTGAAGTTGTTGATTCTATCGGAGTGGAGTTCGGAGAGGATGAGTACATGTTTGCCTGGCCTACAGACCCAACCTACTCACCAGATGGCAGGATTCTAATTGTAGACAGGTTGAAAAACAGAGTTCTAATATTCTCACCCGATGGCGAGTATATGGCGAGCATAGGCAGGGAGGGAGAAGGCCCCGGTGAGTTCAATATGCCCTCCACGGTGGAGATACTCCCTGATGGAGGTGTTTTGATAGGATCCTCCGGCAGGTATGCAGTATTCGACAGCACCT
>JAIOSX010000347.1 GCA_021107345.1 Candidatus Aegiribacteria sp. | reverse complement strand
TGCCAAGGATAATGCTCATAGGCGTGCGTATTTCGTGGCTCATCATAGCAAGGAAATTACTCTTGGCACTGTCCGCTGCTTCTGCAGCTTCCTTGGATGCCTGGAGTTCAATATTCCGGAACCGGTAAATTTCAGCCTCTCGCTCCTTTTCCTGTAACTCGAAATCAGCCCGGATCTGTGCCATATGCTGATTCTTTTTCTCGGTGAATATCTCGTCCTTCAGCCTGGAGTATTGCCTGTAGTATTCGAGTGCCTCTTTATAGCATTCCGCTTCTTCGTATAGAACCGTGAATATCTGCAGGAATCGCAGCTTGAGGTCGGGATCATCCATTTCAACTGCGATCTTTAGAGATCTGTCCAGATATTCCCTGGCTTTCTGCAAATTACCGCTGGCCGACTCAATTTCGGCAAGGATTGATGAAGCAGCAGCTTCTATGTATCGATTCCCTTCATCGAGACTGATCTGCATGGCTCGGTTAATGTACTTCAGGGATTTTTCGCTGTCTCCCAGCTTGAGATTGACACTACCGCAGTTGATCAGGGAATGAGCTACTTCATCAAGATTACCAATGTCTTCTCTTATCGAAAGAGATTCGAGGTAATATTTCAGTGACCTCTCATAATCTTCATTGTCCTGATAATAGACAGCAAGGTTGTTAAGTGCGGTTGATCTGACAAGTTCGTTTCCAGTCTTCTCTGACGCGTCGAGAGTCAGCTTCACATACTTCAGATAGTTATCATTATCATTCAGTCGGTTGTAGATAATGCTGAGATTGTTATAACATCTTGCAAGTATCGATGTGTCACCGATTTCCCTGCTGATAGAAAGAGATTTGAGGGCGTTTTCAAGTGACTTCTCGTAGTCGCCTGTAATACCCCAGTAGATGCTCATATTCAGGTAAGATCTTGACTCTCCGCTTCGATCAGAGTGTTCCAGCGAGAGTTCAAGAGCTTCATCGATAAGGCAGCGCATTTTCGATTTATCTCTAACTCGGAGCATGAATGACATATCGAGCAGAGGCTTTATTCTATCCTGTCCCACAGTATGCTCAAGTATTTTTTCAAGATCCTGAAGTTGCTTCATTAATTCTCTCATGCATTTCAATGTAAGGGTTTTCAATAGAAAACTGGAATTTCCGCCGTAACAGGATTTGTTATCAACACAGCGCTTTTGTCCCGGTTTTCCTTGATCTCTCTACCTGAACAGACGATACCACATGTAACTCTGCTCGGTCAATGATATCATATATGATGCGCCGCAGAAATAAGGCACCCAGGAGGTTGTCCGACAATGGGCATTGAGCAGAAGAGCCACATAGCTGAGATAGAATGATCACAGATTTGAAGAGAATACTGAATGTATTTGATGATGATATGTGGTATATAGCCAGATATGTGGTTTCTTATGCCGATGCTGCATTATCGGACAGCCTCCTAGCCCTGCCCTGCGTTCTATGGGAGAGACATTATATCGGACACTGACAATACAAGAGTTTCATTTCCTAAGAGCATCTTTCATTAACCCTATCATTCTGTCCGCTGTAGCATCCCAGTTGAAATCGGCTGCCCATTCCAGGCCGTTCTTGCCAAGCTCGGACCTGAGAGCTGTATCGTTGGCCAGCCTCTCCATTTGCGCTGCGAGGTCCTCCACATTGCCGTGAGGAACCAGAATGCCTGTTATTCCGTCTCTTACCGAATCCCTCAGGCCGTCGCTGTTGCTGGCGATAACAGGTGTTCCGCAGGCGTTCGCTTCGATCACCGTCAGGCCCCATCCTTCTTTCTCCGATGCGAATACTGCGGCCCAGGCCGAACGGAGCCAGTGGAGCTTGCGATCCTGAGGCACAAAACCTTCGAAGGTGACGGCCTGGTCAAGACCCAGACGTAAGGCGGTCTTTTTAAGCTCCTCTTCGTAATCACCGGATCCCATGACTACAAGTCTGTAATTCTTTCCGGCATCCCGAAGCACAGCCATCGCGGCGAGTATGATCTGTACGCCCTTGTATTTCTTCAATCTACCGACGTACAGGAATGTACCCTGCTCCGGATCAGGCTTTCCCGGACTGTAATAATCTGTGTCTATTCCGCAGGGAATAACCGAAATGTTCTCCGCTGGAATCCCTCTTCTTATTAGATCCTCCTTTGTGGAGTCGGAAATGGCTACAAAGGGACATTTTCGATAAACCCTCGGTATAAAGGATTCCATGAAGTTCACGTATAATGCAAGCGGCAGAGCGACCTCCCTGTACGCTGTTGTACCGAACAGATGGGGAACGATGGTAAGAACGGGGACGGGAGACCACCTGGGACTGTAGAAGGGTATTTTGCAGAGGTCCTCGATCACAAGATCGAAACTGGCTGCAATATCGAGTGAGAGGGCGAACTTCTTCAGAGTTAGATTAAAAGTATTCCGCCTTCCATGGCGGAGGATACGGACACCGTCTACCATTTCTTCCGGAGGGAGGCCGATTACTGCCTGTGAGATCTGTGTGACCTTATGACCCTCAGCCACTGTTCTCCTGAGTATTTCATGCAGATGGATCTCCGCGCCGCCGGTTTCAGGGTTCTTCGGATCTCTCCAGTTAAGAGCCAGAATTCGCATATCAGGTATCCCTCTTCTTCCCGGCAATGATTCCGACGATGTAACCGATTCTCGGCCCCAGAAAGGATGCTTCGATCCTTTTTCTAAGGCTGCTGCGAAGCCTGTGGACCGGAGGGAGCAGAACGGGCCTCAGAGGCATTCTGATACCCGGTTTCATCAGCAGTTCCCTGAGGATTCTGTAGGCGAGGGAGGGGGAAAAGAACCTTCCGTAAGCGTGTTCGGGCTTCAGTCCTGCTTCTCTGAGAAGTTCGGCAAGCTGTCCTGGAGTGAACTGGGTTTCCCAGCCTGCGAACCATGCATTCATGGCGATGAGAGTCTTCTTTATCAGTGTGTAAATGTGAATTGTCTGGGGGACGTCAACAAGGACTTTTCCACCTTCCTTTACCACTCTTACGTTCTCACGCAGAAGAGGCATTGGATCGCGAAAATGCTCCAGAACTCCCTGATGAAAAACAAGATCGATAGAATTCTCTTTAAAAGGCAGTGCAAGGGCATCGCCACAGACCAGCAGCAGCTGAACGTTCGCTCTTCCCGCTGCTTCCCTCGCAAGCCTGAGGGCTTCGTGGGAGTAATCAAGCGCTACAGAAACGGCACCGTTTTCCGCGAGTACAACGCTGTCCCTTGCGGTTGCGGCGCCTACTTCCATTACGATGGCGTTTCTGATATCCATCCGCTTTAGAATTTCTTCAGGTATACGGCCATCGTTATCGTAGATTTCGTCAAGGTCACGATCCCTTTTCCAGAAATCGTCCCAGTGTTTGCGTCCCGATGTTCTTTCAGCCATAGAGGTAATCTAAGCAAAAAGGGCCGGGCGTCACTTCTGGTCACTTACCAGATAAGTGACCAGAAGTGACGCCCGGCCCCAATAGCTACAGCTTCAGAAGATTGATGACGGCAGAACCCTGAGTATCGCGAACCTCAGCGAAGTAGCATCCCGCTGATGCTTCCGACGAGTTCCATTCCAGAGAGCCGGTGAAGGGTTCACTCAGTACGACTCGTCCAAGAAGATCGTATATACTGATCGTTCCATTGCAAAAACCATTACCACTGATAACCACTGAGTTTGCGAATGGATTCCTGCTCGCTGCAAGTGTACGTACCGCAGAGGTTTCCTCTCCCTCAATGGACTGGAACAGCTGGATATAGACCCGTATATATCCGTAGTAATTGCTTGCCAGTACGTCGGGGAGACCGTCTTCATTCCAGTCGTCTACCCAGAGTCTTGCGCCTCCTCCGCCCGTTGAGATGATGAGTTCACTTCCAGAGAAAACCGGGTTATCATTCGTTCCGGTATTTTCGTAATAGTATATTTGTCCGCCGCTCACACCAATCAGAATGTCCTTCTTACCGTCCAGGTTCATGTCGTAAACCTGGGGACAGTTACGGTAATGTATGATTGAAGATCCGGAGCTTTCGATTAATGAATAGTTATTGTAGACGGGATCATCATCAATGGATTCGTTGATGTAGAGCCTGATGTTTCCCGGCGACTCGTTACCCACAAGAAGGTCTCTCTTGCCGTCTTCATCCCAGTCGACGCATACGGGGGCGGAGTTGTAACCCACATTAATGGTAGTAGCGCCGCAAATGAGATCGGTTTCTTTAGTTAATGTAATCGGTGATTCAGAAGTTCTGCGGTAGTAGTGAACTTGACCGTATCGTTCTCCAACGATGATATCAAGCATTCCATCATTGTTATAGTCCACAACCTGTGGATTTGTTGAACCGGTGCATCAATTATAACCCATAGTGATATTGGTTCCGTCAGCTTGAAGGTATGAGAAAGAATTGAAAACGGGAGATTCGTTTGTACCTTCATTCTTGTAGAACCTGATGTTTCCGTAATAGAACTGCCCTGTGATCAGGTCCTTCAGACCGTCGCCGTCCCAGTCAGCGACGCATGGGGCTCCGTAGTACTGCACATCTATGTTTGTACCGGCACATTGCAGGTAGTAAGGCGTATCGAATGTAAAAGTACCTGATGCCGCCATAGCCGTGAGAAGCAGTAATGGTATAAATACTAGTGGTTTCATAGAATTCATCCTTCCCGAAAATTGAAAAATACATACTAAATAAATATGTTTAATATTTCCAGTCAGGCAAGGGTTTGGAGGGGATACTGGAAGGGGCCGGGATTGATGCCCGGCCCCACAGCTGAAATCCGGGTTGATCAGTTTATGAGATCTCTTCTTCCTATCCAGCCGAGGTAGTTGTTACTTACCATTCTCCAGTACCTGTTCAGTCTTCTGGGTACCGATGCCCGGTCCCAGTCCGTAGGTCTGTATGATCCCGGATCAGGAACCACAAGGGAGCCGACATAGGTGCCCTGGTCGTAAACCTTCTGGATCTCTTCAGCTATCTCGTCAATATCCTGCTGAGAAGCTACTCCGTTGGAGGTAGCCTTGTAGAACTGTACAGTAACTCTTATGGGGAATTGAGGATCCCGTAAGATCTCAAGACCATCTATTTCCGTAAAGGGACCTTCCAGTTCCCCGTGCCCAATAACAGCTGCTTCAACGTCTGAAACACCTCTGCTGAATTCTCCTGTACCGAGCTGTGCGCATGAAGATTCGCAGCACACATCATCGAAGTATGTACTCTGAGGACTTCTCTGTTTCAGGGGTATCTGTATCAATAAAACCATATTGAGATTACTCTCCTCGGTGATGTCCGAGGGATCACCGCCACTATTTGCGTAGTCCACCCTGAAATCTGAAATTCTCTGTCCGGTAAAACTGGCGCGTTGTCCGTCCTCGTTGAAGAACAGCCTCTGTCCCCAGCTCCAGGACCCCGGGACTGCATCCCTGGTGTTATCTATTACGGTTACGCTTGTACCCTCTCTCGTGACCAGAATAGTGAGTACGGCAGGATCGCCTTCATAGGACTGGTAGTTGTAAAGTACAGGATTGAAGATAGCGTCACCCGAAGACTTAATTGGCAGGAATACCGCCTGTGCACTTACAAGAACGGAGCTGTCCCGCTCAGCGAGAAGGCTATGTTCGTTGCCTTCCCATGATTCCGGATCGTGGAGATAGTACCTGATGTTATCTACGAAATCCGTCAGCGATACAGGCGCCAGTTCTTCGCCTATTTCGTTACCCACCAGCAGAAAGAAGTTGTCCGGATCCAGGTCCGCCGAAATATCGTGAAAATTCGGAAACCTTATTACTGGCATGCATGTCAACGTCGGATGTTCCGCTCCATTCTGAAAGCTGTGAACCTGTATGGTCATATCGGAGATATTTGGCCCCCAGCATGAGCCGGAATACCGTCCCGTATCCTCCCATGTTACATTTACTACATCGAGCCCGTGTACACTTGCCAGTTTTCTGACATTCTGGTCCCAGACCATCTCCGATACCCTTTGAACTACTTCCTGGTAATTATCATCCGCCGATCGGCCAGGACAGAAGTACCCGGCGACCGAGACCGAGAGAATCATCAGTGATGTCATCGCATTCATAAACATTTCAACCTCCCGTGTTGTTTTCACTGCTGTTACATGGACAGGGTTCAGATTATTCCATTTCGCCCGGGAGCGGGAGCAAGGTTGGACTAACTTATTTTACCTTGGTGTTGTCTGTTTTATAATACTTTTATTTATTCATATTGTTTAGTAATCGAGAAACTTGGCCTAATGATTGATTTCTGACCTTTCAGTAGCCTTATCCGGGATATGGTATTGCGCTGAGTTAATGCTTGACAGGGGCTCAGAATGTAGTTTAATTATTAATTGAATTGTAGTTATTGAAACCGTCAGGAGGAAAAGATGGATAAAAAGAAGCTTTTCAATCAAGGTAGAAGTCTTCTTGAGCCTGAGATGCTGCCTTTCTACGAGGTGGTTGAGCTTAACGATGGCGACGCGATGATATTTCAGGGAGAGCTTACCACAGATTTTTTCGTCATCAAGTCGGGAAAGCTTGAGGTCATTGAGGGCAGCAGCAGCAAGGCGGTCTGTCTTGATACCCTGGAAGCCAACGATGTGTTCGGTGAGCTCTCGTTCTTTGATGAGGGGGGGCGGTCTGCGACTGTCCGGTCATCGGGGAAATCAGTTCTATTCAGGCTGACACGTGAGCATTTTGCCGATATGACCGAGACGAATCCCCAGCTTGCTCTGGAGTATCTGATTATTCTTGGAAAACTGGTTTCGGGAAAGCTAAGAAGGATCGATAAGATGATATCCGCAGTAACCGGAGATCAGAAGATCAAGAAAGATCCGGAACTGAAGAAACTGGTATTTAATATCAAAAGAGCTATGAAGACCAGGAAGGATCTGTTCTGATGAAAAGCGGCGGAGCATAACTCCGCCGCACTCTGGACATGACACTAAAATACGTTGAAAAGCCTTAGATAATCGATAAGCTGGTACTCAAAGGACAACACGTCTGCGCCGTTGGTGAAGACGCTGTCAACGTAGAATTCAACGTAATGATTATTGCTCATCTGTACATACACCCAGTTGAAATCGGTTACCTGTACGGAATCAAGCCAGACCAGAACTACTGAATCCCCTTGCGAAATAGTGAACATTTGTTTACATATGTATAATGAAATATGTTATTACGCCCGTTAGAAGCTGGTACTCATTCAGGTACGGTGTAGAACCCCCCGCAACGCTGGCAGAGGTAATTGCCCGCTACGGTTATACCGGAGGAATTCTTTCAGATGGAAATGTTGTAACCGGTCAGCTGGAATTCGCTGCAACATGCAGGGAGAATGGAATCACCGGGGCGGCGGGAGCTTTCCTGACGATCAGAGGAACGAAGATAGTTTTTGTGTCCCTTGAAGGAGGATGGAGCGATCTCTGCAGTCTTATAACCTCTACAGTACTCCCGGAGCGGATATCAACCGAGGAATCACTGGCAGCATGCACGAAACTGGCGGCGATAGTGGAAG
>JAIOSX010000349.1 GCA_021107345.1 Candidatus Aegiribacteria sp. | reverse complement strand
GACAGATGAGGTTCAGCGCGTCCGCGCAGTTCTCTTCAAGTGGAAGAGACACCCTGGATACCCGTGTAAGATGGGAAAACAACTGGCAGGATGACATTTCGGGTATTGCCAAGCTGACTTACAGACCGCTTAACAGAACCAGCTTCGCTCTCACCGTCCTGGGTTCCAGCAGGCAAACTGGATGGAATGAATGGAGCTGGTCCAGGTACCATCTTCCGGCCTATATCGATGACATTGCATACCTCGGGAGAAGTCAGGATTATGCAATCCCTGTCCGCTTCAGCGAGACAGCCGGGATTACCTTCAACGCCACTCAGCTGTTTGGAAGCGAAACCTGCCTGAAACTCACAATGGGCATCATGAAGTTCCAGGACTGGAACCGTATACGTTTAAAGGATGGGAGTTACATCGGAGAAAATTCATACCCCATCTATTGGTTCACCCAATATATGCCTGAAGAAAGAATTGCTGACTCACTCGGATTCTTTCATACCGGGACTCACCCTAATGTCTGGTTGGATTCCAAATCAACTGTGAGCAGTATAATGGTGGGGTTTGATACAAATCCCAATACCAGGTTACGTATTAAGGCGGGGTTTTCAGGTGACTACTACGACCTTTACCAATACAATGTCTACGCCCAGAACTACCGCAATATATTCATTTCTCAGTGGAGCGCTTACCCTCATTCGGGCTCCTGCTACCTCCAGGGAAGTTACAGATTTCCAGGAGGAGTGATAACAACAATCGGGGCCAGAGCTGATATGTTCAATGCCAATACCTCGATATTCGATTCAGAAACTTCCGAAGAGGTCCGGGTTGAAACAAAATGGCATATCAGTCCAAGGGGTGGCTTTTCCGTTCCGTTCAGCGAAAATTCTGTTTTCTTCTCAACATACGGTCACCATTTCCAGATGCCTCCCATGAACTGCCTCTTCCTTCAGACATCCTACAGCCTTTCAGAGGACAGGATAGTGGCGGGCAATCCGGACCTTGACCCTGAGATGACGCAGATCTTTGAAGTGGGGGTAAGGCATTTCATCGACCGGTTCACCGAGTTTTCGCTGGCTGCCTATTACAAGGATATTACAGGTCTGGTAAATACAGAAGACCACAGCGAGGGTACATACTACGTTTTTTCCAACGACGACAGCCATGGAACGGTGAGAGGCATTGAAGCCACCCTGAACAGGAGGACGGGAAGCAATATTTCAGGTCAAATCTCGTATTCTCTCTCCATTGCCAAGGGTAAATACTCTTCCATGCTCGAGAGGTATAATTATGCTCAGATGGGAGTTATGTATGTTTCCAACGAAGATAACTACCTTGACTGGGATCAGGCACACACGGCATCTGCATCCATTGAGGTGAGATCATTCAGATCAGAAGGACCGGAAGTGGCGGGAATTCATCTCCTGGAAAATTCCAGACTTGGGATTTCGTGGAATTACGGCAGCGGGATGCCGTATACACTCCCGCCTGTGGAGCAGGAACTTATCGAAACAAACACCGAGAGGTATCCCTTCTCCATGCAGACTGATGTAACCCTTTCCAGAATGTTCCATATAGGCCCCACTGAGCTGAATCTCGTCCTGGGAGTATTCAACATCTTCAACAGAAAAAACGTGGTTCACATTTATGATACTTCACTCTTCCACACAACTGCTGATCCGGGCGGCTCCGGGGGTAACCCGAGGGCCTGGTCTCCAGCCAGGCATTTCATCCTGTCAGCAGGTATATCATGGTAATCAACACCAGATATATGATTGCCTGCGTTTCGGCAACGCTTCTGATACTTGTCGGCTGTACTGATCTTACGGAGTTCGACCATACGATGAGGGCGGGAATCAATGTTATGAATACACCGGATCTTTCAGTTGTTCATACAATTGATAACATCTCAGGAGCCAGATCCCTCTACCCCCTTCCCGACTGCTTCATTGTAGCGACCACAGAGGGAAAGCTTATCCGTTTCGACCTTGAATCGTATGAGCAGACAGGCTGCACAACCATCGGACCCCCCTCCTCTTCAGGCTACTTCGAAATAGAGTACAGTCCGGTCAGGAACAGCGTCTATATCATAGGGGCATTGGGCCAGATATTGCAGGTACATATCCCGGATATGGAAATCCTGGACAGTTTTACCCTATGCGAGAGCCCTGTGGATATTGAAATATGTACTGACATAGAATTACCCTACTTCTATGTGGCAGGGGCAATTTCGAGAAAAATTTTCGAAGTCAGACTTGGAACCAACATCATGTCCAGAAGCTGTACCCT
The DNA here is from genome assembly GCA_021107345.1 of Candidatus Aegiribacteria sp. Next base: position 6,047 of record JAIOSX010000349.1, on the reverse strand, counting down.
TCCGTCCAGCCCCACATGTATGGCGATCGATCAATCTCAGGATACCATTCTCATCGGAACCCTTGAGGAAACCGAGATTGTTTCCACCGCAGGAGGATCGTTGCATGCCAGAACAATTGACCATTTTAGAAAAATACGGGCTATTGAAACCATACCGAACGATACCACTCTGTGCGTAGTGTTCGACGAAGACACAACCGGCGAAGCTACCTGCATACTGAATTATTTCCCCTGGATAGTGGGTCAACCAATGTGGACCAGGACAGCAGATTTAGATGGAAATATTCACTATATGTGCGCCGGATCTGACGGCAGCTATGTTTATATACTCACCTATCTGGGAGATAACATCAGCAGGGTGGTTGCCTACAACTGCAGCAACTACTTCATTGAAAGTCATGTCGATCTGGAGGGGTTCCCCCTTGACATTGAAATAAGCCCCGGAGGAACACTGCTGGTTCTTACTGCTGAATAGTTCAGCATGCACTTGTTCGACAGCATGCTGTATGTTTCTCTATGAATTGAAGACTGCTGGATGTGCCGGGACATGAAGTATCAGCTGGAACAGGAGTGGCTGTAAATGGCGGGAGCATTATGGATATAAAATGTTGGATGGTCTGTGCTGCGGCAGCACTTCTGATGCTGTGCGGCTGCACTGATCTTACGAAGTTCGATCATGCAATGAGGTCGGGAATCAATATTCTGCATACACCGGATCTTTCCGTTGTTCATACAATTGATAACATCTCTGGAGCCAGATCCCTCTGTCCCCTTCCCGGCTGCTTCATTGTAATGACCACAGAGGGAATGCTTTTCCGTTTCGACCTTGAATCGTACGAACAGACAGGTTCCTTCATCATTGGCAATCCTTCCTCTTCAGGATACTTCGAAATGGAATACAGCCCGACCGAGAGCAGCGTCTACATCATTGGAGCATACGGGCAAATAATTGAATTACATGTACCTGATATGGAGATCATGGACAGTTTCACCATCTGTGAAACTCCTGTGGATATCGAAATAGGGACAGACATTGAATTGTCCCACTTCTATGTGGCCGGTGCGACTTCGTGTAAAATCTTCGAAGTCAGACTCGGTACCAATTCCCTGTTCAGAAGCTGTACCCTTCCGTCCAGCCCCACATGCATGGCCATCAGTCAGAATCAGGATACCATTATCGTTGGAACCCTGGATGAAGTCGAGATCGTTTCCATCGTAACAACGACGATGTGGCGCAGAACTGTAGACCTGTTTCCCACAATACTGGCCATTGAAACCATACCGAACGATACCACTTTTTCAGCCGTCTTCTCGAACGGGCAAACTGCCACCATATTGAACTATATCGTCAGTCTGTTTGCTCCTACACCGCTGTATACCGGAACGCTGAACATTGAAGGTAATATCCACTACATCTGTGCCGAATCTGACGGCAGCCATGTTTATATACTCAGTTATCTGGGAGATAACATCAGCAGGGTGGTTGCCTACAACTGCAGAAACTACTTCATAGAAAGTCAGACAGATCTGAAGGGGTATCCACTTGACCTTGAAATAAGCACCGGAGGAACGCTGCTGGTTCTTACTGCTGAATAAACAGCCTAATCAGCAAGCATTTCAAGGGCGGCATCAAGAACCGGATCAACTCCGGCTGCAAAATCTGCCTCGGAAACCGGGACTAAAATATCGGGGGCTATACCTTTGTTGAATATCAGGGTACCGTCCGGGGAATAGGTTACCATCTCGGGTATTTCAATGGTGCAGTCTGCAATAAGATTGAATGAGACGGCAGGATTGGCAAAGCCCGCTGTAGTATCCCCGATCACGGTAACATGCTGCTGAGACCTGAGAAGCAGTACCAGCTGTTCGGCAGCACCCTGAGTATACCTTCCCGTGAGTAGAACTATGGGGTCTGTGAACTGCCATGAACCGTTTTTGCATGATACTACTTCCAACATCTCGCCCATGTCGTTTCTTCCGGGGCCTGTCCTGAAAACTCTGTAGTAACCAAGAGTAGATTCTTTAATAAACTTTCCGCAAGAGTAATATGCATTCATCTCAAAACCGCTGCGGCCGCACATGCGCAGATCAATAATGATACTGTTGCAGTACTGAATCACAGACATTTTTGAGAAGAATGCTGTCCAGGAAAATCCACTGCCCAGATTGCTTATGTATACGTATCCTACGTTATCAGCGATAGTTGGGATTATCTCTATTGCTCCGTAGTGGTCGAGGGGGAAGGAATCCGATGAGGACCAGTAAGACATGTAGTGTTCCCAGACGGGTAAATCCCAATTCAGGAAAAGACCCTGGTTCCAGCTTTCAAATCTGGTTCCGGAAGAATCCCGCATGGTCAGGTTCGGATCTTCAAGTTCACCTAGCATTTCAAGACAGAGATCTGCAAGCTCTTCCCTGTTGCTCAGGTTTTCAGATGCGGATTTGAATTTCTCGAACGCATGGTCCCAGTTCACGTTCTCTCTCGCAAAAAAACAGGCATAGTGGGCGTCCACCAGATCCCGGACAAGAACGAATTCGGAGAAAAGAGAATCCGGTTCACCAACGCTGTAGGGATCCGAAAGACAGCCGGAAATGCCGGAAATTAATACAGCGATTCCTGTGGATATCACAAGTGATACTAATTTCAATGTTTTCATTCTTATTCTCCGTTTACCTGAATTCAATTAGAGGTGTTCCATCAGAACAGTAAGCATACTACGAGGATCTCTGGCGGCAAGCTTGACCAGGTAAGCATGTACATGTAAACTATTCATTAGATATGAAGGAAAGGTGATATCATGAAGAAAGTCTTGCTTGGGAAAAACAGGATAGAAGCCATATCTGATGGTATCTACGCCATTGCCATGACACTTGCCGTTCTGAGTATCGATGTTAAAGCAATTGTATCTTCGCACGAATCCCTTGTTGAGGCTGTTCCCGGAATGATATCTCAGCTTCGCCACTTTATAATAGCTTTCATGACGCTGGCAAGTTTCTGGATAGGGCAGCATTACCTAATGGACAGAATAAGTAAGACGGATGCAAATCTTAACTGGATAATCATGCTCCACCTTCTGTTCATAAGTCTCATCCCCGTAACAACGGATGTTATCGGTAACTTCGACAGCGTTCTTGCTGTACAGATATTTGTGGTTAACCTGTTCCTGATAAGCCTGTCTATCGATTTTGAGTACATTTATGTAAGAAATCAACCTGACCTGGGTCTGGATAAGGATATCAGGAAACACCGATGGACAGGAATAATAGTATTCCCGGGTTTCTCCGTTCTGGTTTTCTTCCTGGCATGGCCCCTTGGGGAATGGGCAACTCTGCTCTATGTACTTATTCCCTTTGTCAGGAAGAGTATCAACTGACCGATTATCGCACGGTGTAGCATATTCTGTTATTGATTAATAACTTACATAGCAAGTAGAGCTTCAGACTTGACAATCTTGCATATCTCTAGTATTAACTTATTAGTATTACTAAGAAAGGACATGTAGCCATGAATAAATCTGTATTGGCAAGCGTTATTGCGATTTCGATCTTCTTAGCAGGCTGTGGTGTATCCGATGACAATCACAGTGGTTATGCACAACTAATTCAGATAGACACAAATCCCTCCGTCATTCTGTGCCCTTATGATTCAATCGGAATTGAGTTTGGAGATTCCAACTATATAATGGGAGGCGTTGAGGGGGTTGCATTCGGTCCGGATGGCAATGTTGCGGTGCTGGATTGCGGCAAATCCACCGTCCGGCTTTATTCTCCGGGAGGTGAATATCTCAGAAGCATAGGACGAAGAGGAAACGGTCCTGGAGAACTTCAGAGTATCACCTTCATGGCTGTTTCGGAAGATGGTGATATTCACCTGTCGGGTACAGGCAGTGAGATACTCGGGATTCATTCCTACGATTACTACACAGGAGAATGGCTTGGAAGCAGCAGAACTTTCGTACCTCCAAGTTGTCTGGAGAGCGCTGGTGATAACACCTACCTGAGAAAGGATATTAACTTCGAGGTCAACGGAGATGAAATAATTCTTCCGGTAACCATTTCAATGTACGAAACAGGTAATGAAGAGCCCCTTCTTACTTACTACGAAGAAATAGTACCCTTTGATCCAACGGATGAAGTCGGGTTACTGGAACTCGACTGGTACGGGTACGATATTGCCGTGGGTGCAGACGGAATGGTTTTCATTGCTCCACGTTCGACTGAAGAGGCACTGATAATCGTCTGTGATTCATCGGGAAACGAGATCCGGACGCTGCAACTCCCCTACCAGCCCATGAGAAGAACTGATGAAGAAATGGAGATGGAGAGGAATATTCTCAGGGCAAAGGCCATCGCGTCGAATGAAAACCCGGAGGGTCTTGAGCCGGACCCTTTCAAGCCCATGATCAGAGGGATTGAGACGGATGGAGAGGGAAACCTCTGGGTACTGCAGGGCGGGACGCCCACTCCGACTTTTACGGTCATTACTGCAGAAGGCGAGTTCCTTTTCACTGCATCAGTAGCCCCGGAGCCTCCGGATGGCAGTACATGGCGATTTCATATCGATGAGAACGGCTTTCTCGCATATGCCGAAGATCCTGTCTGTGGATTCTACAGGGTCTATATGCTACAGATGGTGGAAGAATAAGCGTAGTTTCTCAGGAGTAGTCTGGTATTTAACACAGTCCAGAATTATGGGGAGGCCGTTATAGTATCAGTATCTGGAATGAAAACAGAGTGGTATAATCTGAATGCGGATCATATTTACTCCAGGTAGTGAATTAACCACTGAAGGGAATCATGACAGCTGCAGACCTGCATATTCATACAACCTGCTCGGATGGGGAATTAACACCGTCCGAAATAGTTCGTGCAGCAAAGAACCTGGGCTTCGACACCATAGCCGTTACCGATCATGACACGACTTCAGGTATATCCGAAGCTCTGAAAACCGGCAGCGATGCCGGTATTGAAGTAATCCCCGGAATTGAAATAACCCTCAGGTTCCGCAGAGAATATTTCACAGGATCGCTTCATGTACTTGTATACTTCTCAGAGGAACTTTTTCAGGATCAGAGATTTTTATCCGAACTTGAGACGATCGTCTCAAAGGGTCGTGGCCCGGCCCTTGTTGAAGAAAGGGTCAGGTGCATCAACGTGGAATTCGGCCCCGGGGGGAAATCACCCCTGTTGTGCCGGGAACTCACTGTTGAGGAAATATCCAGCCTTGCTGATAATATTTCCCGGAGACATTTCGCTAAAGCCCTTTCGGAGAGGCACGGGTTATCGAAGGAAGAGATATCCCTGCTTATAGGCAACGACAGCCCTGCATATGTACCTTCGGGCATAGATATGGAGCTTCTGAAAAATTTCTTCGTAAAGTATCCTGTAATTTCTGTCCTCGCCCACCCAGCAGCCGGATCCTTCCCCGGAGACGGACATTACAAAGAAGTACTCCCGCCTCTATCCACAGTGGAGAGGATTCTCCCCGAATTCCTGGATCTTGGAATAAAGGGGCTGGAGGTTTACTACCCGGGGCATGCACCGAAGCATGTCGAGCATCTTCTGGAACTTGCTGAAAAACATGACCTCGTGGTCACAGGAGGCTCCGACTGCCATGACGATACAGAACGCCCTCTTCTGAAACCAGGGATGGTTAAGGACATATCGGCTTTTCTGGCATTGTTATCGGAACAGAATCAGAATATTGAAGGATCAGGTTGATGGGTTTTATCAGGACACTGTTTACGTATATGATTCGTTACTCGTTTTACGCTTTAAGGTACAAGATATTCACTCATGAACCCCAAATCGCTTATAGCGCTGCTGTTCCAGCCTCCTTCACATACTCGTCAAACCACCTGAGCTGTTCCCACAACACGTGCTCCAGGCTCACTTGAGCCCGGTAGCCGTGGTCTTCGAATGGCAGCAGCACCAGTCGGACTGTACCGCCTGACCCGCGAACCGCTTCAAAAAAGACTTCGGACTGGAATGTAAGGGTTCCCGGATTGGAGTCGTCATCAACATGGATTATCAGGATATGTTCGTTG
>JAIOSX010000007.1 GCA_021107345.1 Candidatus Aegiribacteria sp. | reverse complement strand
TATATCATTTGAAGGGCATTCATATTGTTTTTCCTATACTCAAGTTCCAATTAAGACCGGAGGTTACAAATGGGCAGACTAATATCGATTCTTTCAGCGACGGTGTTGATTTCACTTCTATGCATGTGTTCCTCAGGTCAAGCACCGGCGGTATCATCATCTAACATACCAAGGATCACTGAGCCGGATGTAAATGAAGAGGATCTTCGGGAGCTTGCGTCAGGGAACTGCTCCTTTGCATTTAACCTTTATAAGAATCTTGCGGAAAACGACGGTAACATATTCTTTTCTCCCTACAGTATTTCAACTGCGCTGGCAATGACTTACGCGGGTGCCGAGGGGATTACAGAAGAAGAGATGGCTGACGTCCTGAAATTCTCACTCCCTGAGAACCGTCTTCATCCTTCCTTCAACCTTCTGGATCAGAAGCTTGCAGCATCTGCGATAGAAGACAGTACGTTCAGTCTCCATATTATGAATGCTCTCTGGGGACAGACCGGATACACCTTCCTTCCTGAATTCCTTGGCATACTTGCTGCAAATTACGGCGCCGGTATCAGAGTACTTGATTTTTCTGCTGATCCCGAAGAATGCAGGGAAATCATCAACGAGTGGGTTATGGAACAGACCGAAGGGAAAATAGAAAACCTGATTCCTCCTGATATTCTCACAAGTGCTACCAAACTTGTGCTGACAAATGCTATCTATTTCAATGCGCAGTGGCTCTTCCAGTTTGATGAAATGGGAACCCATGACCGATCTTTCAACCTGATCGATGGAGATCAGGTAACGGTTCCCATGATGAATCAGACTGAGCATTTTCACATGGCAACGGGAGATGGGTACATGGCAGTTGAATTGTTATACAGCAATGGAAAAGCATCCATGCTTGTTATCGTACCGGATGAGAATTATTTCTTTGATGTGGAAGAGCGTCTGGGAAACGATCTAATAGCTGAAATCACAGGCAACCTGAGGGACGCAAATCTATATCTCAGTATGCCAAGGTTCGAAACCGTATCCTCATTCCAGCTTGAGGAAGTACTCCCGGAGATGGGTATGCCATCGGCTTTTGGAGTATCTGCTGATTTTTCAGGAATGGATGGAACCATTTCACTCTTCATAGCAAGCGTGATTCACAAAGCCTTCGTCTCCGTTGACGAAAAGGGCACTGAAGCTGCGGCCGCAACTGCAGTTATAATGCAGAAACTCAATGGGGGTTCGTCAGTTGAATTTAATGTAAATCGTCCATTCATATACCTTATCAGAGATCGTGGAACGGGAACTATACTCTTTATCGGCCGCGTTCTGAACCCTCTTGAATAATGACAATCGAAACTGTTACTCTTCCCGATAATCCTGGAGGTAAAGCATGATTATGGTTGCGTTTGCTCTCTGGAGCACAGCATTCGGAAACGGTGATTTAATCCCGGCTCTCTATACAATCGATGGAGAGGATATTTCTCCTCCCCTTGAATGGAGATGTGATTTCGATGTTGAAACATTCGCTCTGGTATGCGAAGATCCTGACGCACCTGTCGGCAACTGGGTTCATTGGGTCATATACAACATACCGGGTGATCAGAGAGAACTGGAAGAGGGAATTCCAGCAGATTCTCAGCTTGTCAATGGAATTGTTCAGGGAAACAACAGCTGGGGAGAAATCGGCTACAGAGGCCCTGCCCCTCCGTCTGGAAAGCACAGATATTTTTTCACAATCTATGCCCTGGAAGGACACCTTCACCTTGCACCGGGAGCGACCGCAGAAGAGCTTAGAGAAGCCATGGAAGGCAACATTATTCTGCAGGTCGAATTCATGGGGGAATACTCACGGTAGTCTAACCATTGACATTCCCGGTGATATCGATCGAAACGTGATTCACAGAATGACTGTCGGAGAAAGTTTGAGTTTCTCCGAAAAGTCAGGAACAGGATAAGGTTTTGGGATCAAGCTTTCCAATCGTAACTCCTTTCTTGTATTGTAGACCTGCATAAAGGGAGGTTCGCATGCATGTTCTTATTCATGTTCTACTGATCTTCACTCAATCGGTCACATTGGGTTCACCCATCACGAGGGACGTTCCGATTGCAGCCACACTGCTTCCAGATGGATCCTGCGGAATACTGGTTCAGTCCCATGTTCCTGAGTGTCCCCTCACATTTCAAATCGTGATTCTTGCCCCCGGTGATGATCCTGTCATAGTACCTCTTGAGATGTTTATCGATGATCCTGTGTGGCCTCGAGGTTCCGGCTGGACATCAGACGGGATGCTTTCTCTGATTGTATCGTCATACAGCACCGGGCAGGAATTCTCCGATATAGTGACATTAACCTCTGAGGGGGTTCTCATCGGTAGTATACGGGTTCCCGGTTCCGGACAATCTCTCTCAGTCACCAGGGGAAAGTCGTATGACATTAATTCACTGCTTCCTCTTTATGACGGCTCCGGCTACTGGATGAGCGTAGATCTGGTCGATAATGAATCCTGGGAAGTGCTTTCAAAAACCCTTTTCAGACTGGGGATACAGGGAGATACTCTCTGGTCAGGTAACATCTCCTGTCCGGGATACTGGATGAATCCGGATGTCATCAGATCCATGCCGGATGACGGCTGTGCTGTAGGTTCGGATGAAGATGGTTTCAATGACCTCCTTTATCTCAGCAGAATCTCATCGTCTGGAGATCTTCTCTGGTCAGTGGAGATTGGAACCGGTGGTGAGATGACTCATATGGTGGAGGATATACTTCCTGCCGATGATGGAGGAACACTTGTTATTGCGTCATCAGATCGATTCCGGATGCAGGACAACTGCCTCATCTGTCTTATAGACAGTGAGGGTAAAATCGTCAATGAAGTATTCGAGGCAGGACTCGGTCATGCAGTCTGCACTTGCGGAATACCGATCGAGGGGGGATTTCTTCTAGACGGATGGACAGGTCCTGTTAATGAAGACTGGTCAATACCTGTGGAAGAGAACATTCTTCTTCTCCGTCTAAACGAATACGGCACCCCGATGGCAATGGAAGTAATCCCATCCGATGATAACCGCGAGCCACTGTTTATTCTGGAGACACGAGCTGGATATCTCATCATCGGTACCTGCTGGGATGATATTTATACTTATTCTGATGTATTCACCATGCTCATCGCAAGGGATGAAATCCCTTCAGGCAGCAGTAGATGAATACGGTCACCTTTCACCGAGACCGGCGGCTCATGTCTCGATCTCGATTTTTCTCCGAATTCGTACAGGCCCAACCCGATATAATCCGGTTGAATCAATAATACGAGCCAACGAATGAAACATCACTGAATCCTCTATTGGTCGGAGCTGTCTGCAACGACCAGGTCGTCCCATCTGTAGTATGGATAATAATACCGTCACTTGGTGATATACCCACTGTCCATGCGGTGTTCTGATCTGTAGCACACGTCCGAAGCAGGAAGTATCCTCCAGCAATGTCAGGTA
>JAIOSX010000290.1 GCA_021107345.1 Candidatus Aegiribacteria sp. | reverse complement strand
TGTCTCCCGGGCTAAGGCTGGCGGCCACTGAATTCATTGCATTCTGCTTGGCAAGTTCCTTCTGAATCGCGATGATCGGTGCAGTCCTGCTGTTAACGAACCCCAGCGCCATGGCGGCTACAAGGGTAACGAGCATCAGAACAAGTCCGATTTTCAACATCTCAGCCATTCTTTTTCACCTCCCCGAATACCTTGGGAAGCGTAAGTTTATCTATGAGCGGGGTAACCAGGTTCATAAGAAGTATAGAGTACGAACATCCCTCGGGATAGCCGCCCCATCTTCTAATAACCATTGTTAGAAGCCCGGCGCCGATACCGAATATGATCCTTCCTTTTGGAGTAACCGGGGTCGTCACCATATCGGATACCATAAAAATACCCCCGAGAATAACTCCACCGGCAAGAACGTGGAAGAGAGGATCTCCGTCAAACCATCCGCTACCTCCGAACACCCAGGCCAACAAAGCAACTGTTCCGAGATAACTGATAGGAAGCCGCAGTTCAAGCACTCCCCTCATAATAAGGTAGATGGCACCAACCAGAAGAAGAATTACCGAAGTCTCCCCAAGACAGCCTCCTCTTCTCCCTATCAGCAGGTTCATATAGGTGGAATTGCTGGAGAGGGCGCTTCGCATCTCTGCAGCTCTTTCCTCAAGATTTTCAGCCTCAGAAGTATTACCTTCCAGACGGGCATTTGCAGCACTTTCATCCAGATCGAAGGTCTGCTTCAGAACGTTCAATGGGGTAGCACCGGAGATGGCATCGGCTGCTGGAATTGCACTCATTTCTTCCTGAACGATACCGCTTGTCTCCCATGAGTTCTCAGCACCGTTTCTCCAGGCTTCCGGCGCAGTCCATCCCGCTGTCATAAGAATGGGAAAACTTGCCATTAGAAAAGCTCTTCCAAGCAGGGCGGGGTTTACGATGTTATGTCCAAGGCCTCCAAATGCCTGTTTACCAACTACAACGGCAAAGGCGGTGCCTATAACGGGAAGCCACAGTGGAACCCCCGATGGAAGGTTGTATGCAAGGAGCATGCCTGTTACAATGGCACTGCCGTCCAGGGCGAAACTTACCGGCCTCTTCATGAATTTCAGGCATAAGAACTCGGCCAGTACTGCAGTTGCGGCACTTATGAATACTATCAGCAGCGCTCTGGGGCCGAAGAACCAGGTTGCGGCCGCCAACGCAGGAAGAAGCGCAATAACCACATCGAACATAATTTTCCGTGTTGTCTGACTTGCGCCCACATGAGGTGACATCGCAAGTTCAAATCGTCTGGTTGCCATTTACGCCTCCTTTCCTGCCCTGATGGCATCCTGGGCCTTCTTTATGTAGTGAACAAGATATCTTCCGGCGGGACAGACGTAACTGCAGGTTCCACAGGCCATGCAGTTCAGAGCACCGAAATCCCCGGCAAGTTTCCATCTTTCGTTCGAAGCTGCCATAGCTATAAGATTGGGCGTAAGCCTCAAAGGGCATACATCAACGCACTTGCCACAACGTATACAGGGACCTTCAGCAACATCTCTCACTTCAGCATCGGTAAGCGCCAGGACACCGCTGGTTCCCTTCGTTACAGGCACACCATCGGTATAAAGGGATATACCCATCATGGGTCCTCCGCTTATCAGTCTTTTTACATCTTCGGTATAACCACCGGATTTTCCGATGAGGTCAGAGAAAAGAGTACCCACGCATGCATCATAATTGGCAGGTGAGGAAACACCTCTTCCGGTTACGGTTATTATTCTTCGAAGGGAAGGTTCACCGTCCCGAACAGCTTTAGCCACAGCTGCAGCAGTACCCACGTTCTGAACCACCACTCCCACATCAAGTGGTAATCCTCCGGCGGGGACTTCCCTGCGTGTGGCGGCATCAATAAGCTGCTTCTCAGCCCCCTGCGGATAGCTGACTTTCAATGGAAGAACGCAGCAGCCCTTCTCCTCCATGACCTTAATAGCATCGGGCTTGTTGATCTCAATACCTATCATGTACCGCTCTACGCCGAGTGTATAAGCCAGTATCTCCATTCCGAGTATTACATCATCAGGATTCTCAATCATTAGCCTGTGGTCGGCGGTAAGGTATGGTTCGCACTCTATACCGTTTATTATGAGCGTATCGATATTCTTGTCGGGAGGTGGTGAAAGCTTCACATAGGTGGGAAAACTTGCCCCTCCCATACCGCATATACCGGCAAGTTTGATACGCTCAATTATCTCAGCGGGCGAATGACTGCTGTAATCATCCCATTTCGGAAAGACCTGGCCTCCATCCTCGGATTCTGTCTCAATGATCACACAGGGGCCGGTTCTTCTGTGGGGCATCGGAAAATTCTCAATGGATTTAACAGTACCGTTCACGGGTGAATGTGTTGGTAAACTTATAAAACCGTTCTGAGTACCGATCTCCTGTCCTCTTGTAACTTTATCTCCCTTTGATACCGAAGGTTTAGAGGGAGCTCCCATATGCTGGCATAGAGAAACCCATACCGTTTCAGGAGCAGGCAGCCTTGTAATTGACTGTTCCGACGAGAGATCTTTGTTTCCTGGAGGATGAATCCCCCCTTTAAACGTCCTGGCTCTGGTCATACGCCTCCTCAATTTCCTTCTATAGCAGTGCAGAGATATTTATCCATTAATATTTAACTCTAAACCGGACCTGAAATAACGACCCGGCTACTCTTTCAGCAATTTGTCAAGTTCTTCCTTGAATTGCGAAACATCCTTGAATTTCCTGTATACACTGGCAAATCTAACATACGCAACCTGATCGACCTCATGAAGTAACTCCATCACGCACTCACCTATGAACTTCACGGATACTTCCTCCGCGAACTCTTCAGTAACCCTTGCGATTATCCGGTCAACCAGATCGTGCAGGTCTTCAGCGGCAACAGGTCTTTTCTCGCACGCTCTGTCAATTCCCTTCTCAAGCTTCTTCCGATCGAAGGGCTCCCTCCTGCCGTCGTTCTTAACAACAGCTGGAAAAGACTTCTCGATATACGATGGTGTTTACGTAGTACAGATCGAAGGGAGCCAGCGACCATGCCCGGATGTAGTTTTCCAGCGTGAGATAACTGCCGAACCACACATCACCTCGTCCGAGTGGCTCGGATGCAGGGCGGGTGGAGGCAACAATGGCCCAAATGAGGGGGATGGCGCAGGATAGTGCCAGCAGGAAGGTGAATAGAAGCACCAACCAACGACCCAAACGCCACCATAATCCGCGAGGAGAGATAGCGTCAGGCATAGTCGTCATCCTCCTTGCGCTCGGAAAGAATGAAATTGGTGACTGTAAAAATTAAAAGGAAAATGACAAGGATTACGGTAAGCGTGGCGGCTTTGCCGATATTCT
>JAIOSX010000265.1 GCA_021107345.1 Candidatus Aegiribacteria sp. | reverse complement strand
TCTTCAGGACTTCAAGTGTTGTATCCGGGTCGATTCCCTTTTCAAAACGATCAAGAAGAGATCGACTCCCGCTTTCAGCTCCCAGCTGTAGCATCAGGCAGCCGGACTCGGAAAGCTTATCAGCAATACGGGATATCCAGTTTTCCGGTCTGGCAAAGGAATAGAAATCGAGCCTATATTGCCTCAGCAGCGGAAGTACACCTTCCAGCGCTCTTCCTGGTATTGCAGAGTCAACGAAGTGAATAACGGGATTCTTCTCCATTACTGTTGATGGAATAGTTGAGATGAATTTTTCAAATGTTTCATGACCGTAAACGGTCAGCTGTTTACTTGAATCAGGACAGAACAGACATCTGTTCCAGTAACATCCCGTGGAAAGAGCGTAGGGGATCACAGGTCTTCCGGAGATATAGTTCCATCCTTCCAGCATATCCGGCCAGGAAACGCGATTGAGAAACGGTTCGCTTCCTGAGTTGAATCCTGGGAAACTGGAACCGTCACCCAGGCTTGATTCCGGTAGTACAGTTCGAACAAGTTCGTATCCATCTCCGGTTCTGCTCAGACTGTTCAGTAATGAACCGCCAACGATTACCCTGTAGCCGACTTTTCTGAGGAAAAGTACCAGGTCAATTCCAGCCGCCAGCTGTGAAAGGTATGAGAGTGATACAAGAACAGTTTCCGGCTCGCACCGCCGAAGTACGGGGAGAAGAAACTCCTCCCAGAATCTGGAGAACGGGGTATTACCTTCACGGCAGAGCCTGTCTAATTCCGAAGGCTGGTGGACAGTTGCCGGGGGTACAAGATCCATAAGTGTAATCCTCCATCCGGAGAACTTCTTTGAGAATAGCTTCATGGATGAATTGAGAATCCCCGATGAAGTGCGATGCTGCTGAGGCGAATAAAGAGGGTTATTCAGGAGATAGTCCATTGCAGGTGTTACTGCGGGGTATCCCCTTCCTTCAGGGGACTGCGAGAAGATGTATCTGAAATACTCCAGTGACAGATCAAGAAATCCCGCATCAATACCCCTTGCAGAAAGTCCTGCAGCAAGCAGGAAGGCACCCGAAGGCGGTTCCGAAGGTGTAATGACCGGAGGTACAGTTATAAGGAATTTCATAGTCAGAAAGCTAATACATTCCCAATCCCGCGAGCTACCCTCTCTTTTACTGTACAGCCTGGAAGAATATGTTCATATTCCTGTCAGATGAAATGGAGTTGTCCGTGAGAAATCTTGGAATGAACGATAAGAGCAGACTTGAGAAGATATTCCGCACCGGGCTGGATTCGGTCACTGACGAACAGGTCGAACAGGCTGCAAACCGTACCGGCAGGAAGATAAGTAAACTTGAAAATTCCGGTATACCCGCCTCCCTGGAAGACTTATGGATGAATATAAGGCTCTTGTATAGTATGATTAGCGATGCAGTACTGGGAAGATACAAAGTACCGTACCGAACCATTGCAGCGATTGCTTTCACTCTCCTGTATTTTGTGAATCCCTTTGATCTTATCCCTGATATAATTCCCGTTGTAGGGTATATAGATGATGCCTTCGTAGTGAGTCTGTGCATCAAATTCATCGGAACCGATCTGGAAAAGTACAGGAAATGGATGAACCGCGATAATGAGAAGATTCAGGAGCTCAGAAGGTAATAGCTGAACTGGGTGTTCTTCGGGAGGAATGATATAGATGCTCTGGCCGGCTTGGGACAGATCCGTATTTCTTGCAGTAAACGGCGTTGATTCGGGCTTCCTGACGACATTCATGCGCTTCATAACCAATGTTGACAACTGGATTCCTTTGCTGGCGGGTTACATTCTGCTGCTTCTGTGGTGGGGAAGAACCAGACCCTGTACTTCCGCTGGAAACAGATGGAAAAGGGCTTTTGCAAGCAGAAATCCAAGAATAGTACTGCTCTGCCTGATAATTGCCACAGCAGGTTCTGACCAGATATGCTATCATTTGAAGCGTGATGTGGGCAGAGCAAGGCCGTGTTTTGATGAATCCATTTCCATGCAGGTTAATTACAGGGGGGATGTGCACGGCAACAGATCCTTTCCCTCAGCTCATTCCGCGAATTCCGCATCCCTTGCTGTTGTCACCGCGCTTGCCTATCCACCTCTCGCTCCATTTGCTTTTCTCGTATCTGCTCTTGTTGGGTTCAGCAGAATCTATCTTGGTGTGCATTATCCTCTTGATGTGTTGACCGGGTGGGGAATCGGAATGTTTACAGCATTGTGTTCATGGCTGGTTTTCAGGAGAATGGCTTCCAGACCCGGATTGATAGGTTTCACTAACAGGTTCAGGTATCGTCAGCCAGTCAATTACCCCCTTCCGGCAGCACCCTGGAAACCGGTAAGCGTAAAATCTCTTGATGGTTATGAAATGAAGGGGTATTTCCTGAGAGGTGGTGACGATCTTGCAGTGGTTGTTCACGGACTTCACGGGAACATCGGATCTATGGTGCATCCCGGAGAGATGTTTGGAAGAATAGGGCTTTCGGTATTTCTGGTACCCATGAGGGGACATGACGAACACCCGGTTGCAGTAACATTCGGAGGGCCGGCTGAGGCTTACGATCTGGCCGGTGTTCTTTTACACACCCGGGATATTATGGGTTTTGACAGGCGCAGGACTGTGATTTACGGCTCCTCGATGGGTGGAACTGTTGCCCAGAAGGTTTCTGGTCTTCTTGGCGAAAGCATTGCAGGAGTCATTTCACACGGTGTTTATTGGAATTTTTTTGAGGCATCAGTATCCAAAATGGGCAGATTGAGAACAGCCATTCTGAGACTTCTGCTGCCAGCAGGTGTTATGAATGGACTGAAGGCATTTATGCCTTGCGATTACATCGGTCAACCGCATAAAACCAGATTTGTTTATATTAACGGTACGCGGGACAGGATATCACCGCCGGAAACCGGAGTGAGGCTGGCCGAAGAGACAGAAGGGCTTGCGTTGATACTTGAACGTGCCGGCCATCCTGCATGGCAACGCGATGGATGGAGCAGACCTCAAATGGAGGCAGTTCTTAATGAGGCCATGAAATTTATACGGGGCATGGATACAGAACATCTCAGTGTTGACGGATCAGGATTCGTTCGCAATTATCCTGTTTCCCTCGAAACTGCAACAGGAAGAGAATAATGACAGATTTCAATCAGGCGACGGAAATGATACTTGCTTTTTCATCGCTTCTCAAAGAACTTCAGGAAGAGCTTGAATCAGGCAAAGAGTTTCCCACCGGAGAAGCTGATAACATTAACAGGTATCAGGTTTTCATGTCTCACCTGATACTTCTTCAGAGGGAAATGGATGATTTCATAGAGAATGCGGTAACTATGGAGCTTTCCATTCAGGAACTGCCTGTTCAGATTCTGGATTTCTCATCGGAATGGGAACGCTTCAAATAAGAATTTTCTCATAGATATCGTCTCTTTGCCCATATCAGCAGAATAAATGTGGATATCAGCAGAAGGAAAGTTAAAAAGATCCCGGTGATCAATTCCTCCCTTCTTCCCATTTTGATGGATCCCGATGAAAGAACCGGGATTTCCGACCATGTGTAGTTTCCCATAGAACATATGACAACGGAAAGACCTTCTTTTCTGTTGAGATTGCCATCAGAATCGATCCAGGTCCATATGGATTCCCCGAATTCGATTCTGAAGGAATTGCCTCTCTCCTCGAATGCTGTTCTTGTCCCGGTGTCTACAGTAAGATTCCGCATCCCTCCCAGGATTATCGTCAGAGAATCGGGGTCGGAGAACTTGGATTGAACCTCATTTGACGCATGTAATGACCAGAACTCGGTACCTTCCATTCCGATGCTGTTCTCGCACAGTTCATACAGAAAATCCTCAGGTGTTGATGGGGTCAGAAGAATTGAGCAAATAATTATGAATAGCATATTATCCTCTTATCGTTTTTCTGATTGCGGAGAACAGTGTTCTGCTGTCGACAGGCAGTTGAAGATGCCTGACCCTCGCAGTGATGGATGGAATGCCGCTCGACAGTCCTGATGCTACCAGTATAGGTTGATCGGGGATTCGCGCCGCAAGGGCTGTGGCGTAATGGATACTGCTCTGATCCAGTCTGCATATTACTGCACCCGCCGTCTGCTGCCTTACAGCCATCTCCCTGGCTGATTCCACAAAGTGGAATTTCCTTGAACGGATTCCGGAAATAGCCTCTCTGCAGAGTTCCGTGAATGAGGAAAGCGGGGAGTAAATAATCGCGTCAACCTCTCTGAAGTGCTTCTTGGCCGCCGGCAGGCCCACCTGGAGGACATCCTTGGCGGGAGACCCGGCAAGCCAGCCTCCGAATCCCCTGAAAAGAATGCTCAGCTTTTTAAGAATGGACGATCTCTCATCGATTCCGATTCCCTGAAGCCTGAACTGGATGACATGATATTGTCCCGGAAGAAAGGAAAAAGCTCCTATCTCAGGAGTATTGTCCAGCCATCCTGTTTCAAGTCCAGCCCACCTGTCAGGGCACATGGGAGCCAGCATATGCAGAAGGTTTGAAAGGAGGTCCGTTGCAGCCTGTCTCGCGAACCATACAGGCGCACCCTCCTCAGAAGTGGTGCCTGAGATATCGAATTCCCATCCTTCCCGTCTGCAGGCAATAGAAAGGTATTCCGCAAGTGAGCGGGGTTCAGAAGAGGAAGAAAGAGTACCCGGACCCAGGGTGGTCGCATCGGTTATTCCTGCTCTGTTGGAGTCAAGTACCGTATGAAAAATGTTCTCACCTGATCTCGGAATTCTCATACGACTGAAGCATTTCATTTCCTTCCAGATGAATTCCACAGGTTCAGATATGAAAATCCCTGCCAGCGCTGCCCTGTATTGGGAAAGAACTGCCGGAGAGCCTATTCTGTTAAGAATTCTAGCCGCATTCTGTCCGCTTACCTGTTCCGAACCGACTCCTGTAGCTTCCTGAAACCATCCATTCCAGGTTACTATTTCTCCATCGGGTGTATACTCAGCTTCTCCCCCCGGATACGATTCCCTTACTGTTGATGAGCCGGGTGCACTTTCTGAGGGAAGCAGGGTCCAGGTTATCAGAAAACCGCTGCCGGTCGGATAGATTTCTTCTATATAACCCTGATGATTCTCAAGCCTGGCGCATTTCCTTCCGGAGGCGGAAAGGTGATTGACAGGACAGTCGATACACTGCCTGGAATTACCGTAGAACTGAAAGCAGTGTGAGATACTCAGAGATTTGCCCTGCCACAGTACCTTTGTATCCTTCATAAAAACAGCCTGCAGCAGGGAGAAATCGGGAAGGCCCGTTTCATCCATACGCAGTTTGTCAAGATCGATTTTATTAAGCTTTTTCCCGAAGGTGTCGATAGCCTTGTAGGGAACTTCTCTTTCATCGTTCCATGCGGCAAGAAGTATGAAACCGTTATTCAGGATTGCAACATGTGTATCATTGAAACACTCATCAAAAGGCCGGTCCGATACAAGCAGTTCTTTTACTTCATTATCTGTATTGCTTGACGCTATTGGAATGGCAGACTCCTCCGGTCCGAAAATCGCTAAAACAGTAGCCGAAAACCCGGTAGCAGCTGTTTCAAGGGCCTTCTGAAGAGAATCCTGATTCGGCTGATTTGCAAGAAGCAGGTCCAGTTCACAGAGCAGGTTCTCCAGTCTGTGTTCCCCATGGGTGATTCTGAAGTACTCGTATTTCATCGACAATGCGGGCATAACGGAATCAGCCCGCTGTTGAAGCGTATCCGCGTCACCTCTCCATGGAGCCACAAGAACCAGGTGTCCCGAGGGGTAAACCAGACATTGTCCCCTGAGGCTCAGGGGTGCGCGATCTTCATCCAGATCGACCCAGATCGGGAAATGAAGGTTTTCGGGATTGAAAATACTGCTTGTCTCGAAATGCTCAGCATCAATCTCTACATTGACCGTGCATATGGGAACGTAACCAATGGTTGAGCGGGTCATTAGAACCGCTGCTTCAAGCTTAAGAACATCAACAAGAAAAGCAAGCAGGTCCTCGGGTCTCTGGACTTTCATTTCCGCAAGTCGCTCAAGTTCCCTGACCGGGAATACCAGATCCTCAGGTTGTCTGATAAAAGTGTAGTCAGTTCCTCCAAAACTGTTCGGCGTACGGGAGAAGATGAACCGGCACCCTCTGCCCGTTTTATCCAGAAGGGTTACTTGACCACTTGATTCCGGGGAATTGCCCGACAAAGAGGATATGAGCTCGCTCTGTGAAAGTTCCCAGGGGGTATACCCTAGGAGACATACGAATCCCGGAGATACCACCGGAAGATTTCTTTCGGGGATAAGCCTTATCACAGGTACTGAAGAATTGTAAAGACCGTCATCGTCGATGTTCAGATAGTAGATAAGAACTGATGTGTCAGAATCCATGCGGGCGGCAGCAGAATAGGTGGTTGAACAGGGAGTGAACCGCACCATTCCAAATTCATCAGAAAGGGGCCAGGTGTTGAGGAGTTCTGCAATACTACTTCCCGTAATATCCGGAATGTCTTTTGAAGCATCACCTGGAGAAGTACTCACCACACTGTCAATTAATCCATCAGATAGGGATATTCGAAGAAGCATTTCCGTCGGTTTCAGCACATCCCTCCAATCTTCCAGACAGCCGGCGAATATTCTATTCCTTTTCAACTCAGGTAAGAACTATACTTTGATGATAGTCCCCGGTTCAAGCCCCGTTTTTGTTAAATACTTTCATCTGCTCAAAAATATAATACGCAAACATGTATTCAGGATTATAAAGATGCTCCGGAGAATCCTGCAGAGGTGTACCCCGGGATCGAGTTCCACTCGACTTCTCAACTCTTTAAGTGTATTCTTTCTAATAGGTGTATGCTTCTTTTCCTTCATCAAAAAACCTTCGCGTATATCGGCAGGAGGTTAAGTAGTGTAAATGCAGAAGAGCAATTCAAATAGGAAAGCCACCTCTCGCCAGTCAGACAATCGAGCAGATAATACCTCGAACTCAGAATTCCTGTACAGCGAAATAATCAACCAGATGGAAGAAGCTGTTCATGTGGTGGACAGTGACCTGAACCTGATACTATTCAACAACACCGTACGTGGATGGTCAGATGATTTCGATATTCCTGTGCCCTTACAGGGAATGAGTCTTCGCAAATTATGTCCATTTCTATCTGAAGCAGTATTCGATGAGTATAAAGAGGTATTCGTAACCGGTGAATCTCATTTTACACCTGAATCCTGTATTATCATCGACGGCTGGGAGCATATCAGGGAAACCTACAAGATTCCTATAAAGGAAAAGGGCAGGACAGTATATGTCATAACGATTATCCGGAATATTACAGACAGCGTAAGAACTAGAAATATGGCAACATCACTCTATAGAATAGCACGCACGCCATTTATTTCGTCTGACAGCAGAGAGTTATATCGTGAACTCTATGGAGTTATCAAAGTTTTATTTCCGGCAGCGATATTCTCAATCGTTCTTTATGATAAAAGCACCGGCGCAATAAGTAATCCCCTGACAGGTGAGCTGCATGGCGATACAATCTCGGCAGATCCTATGGTTGAAGAACTTGAGCAGCAAGTGATCAGAACCGGTAAGACCGTCCAGATATATAGCAACAACTCACAGGAAAGACTCAGTAAAAGCGGTGAGGTAAAATCCTCAAGGTCACTGATTTCTGCATGGATAGGCACTCCACTGCGTATAAATGCAGAGACAATCGGAGTTCTTTCACTGAAACCGAACAAGCTTGGTATGCAGTTTACTGAGAAGCACAGGGAAATCCTCGAATTTGTATCCGATCAGGTTGCGATGTTGATTGAAAGAAAAAGAATGCTTGTCTCCCTGAGTGAAAGCGAGGAGAAATACAGAAATCTGGTAGAGCGCGCTAGCGATGGTATTGCTATCATCCAGGATTCAAGGATAGTATTCGCGAATAGGGAGCTTATCAGAGTACTCGGTTTCGAAACAGATGAAATCACAGGTTCGGAATTCGGAAAGGTATTCTTTTCACAGGAAGATGCAGTGAAGTTCGAGGCTGGCACTAACGTGACCGATGTTGCAAAGGCTGCGTGCTGCAAGATCAGACTAAAAAAAAGGGACGAATCAGTTATTTATGTGGAATTGAACAGAAGCGCTACGACTTACAGAGGAAACCGGGCGGAGCTCGTTTTCATAAGGGATATAACCGAACGACATAAAACCGAGGAGGAAAAAAACAAGCTTCAGATTCGGATACAACATGCGCAGAAGCTTGAAAGCATCGGCATGCTTGCCGGAGGAATAGCTCATGATTTCAATAACCTTCTAATGGGTATACTCGGTAATGCGAGTCTTTCACTTGATCACCTTCCCCCGGAATCCATGATTCGGAAGAATATAGAGCGCATAGAGACATCCGCTCTCAGAGCGGCGGATCTCACGAATCAACTTCTCGCATATTCCGGAAAAGGCATATTCG
>JAIOSX010000123.1 GCA_021107345.1 Candidatus Aegiribacteria sp. | reverse complement strand
TCTGCCCCCCGGATAAGCCATTGCGAATATCTCGGAGGTTCTGAGCCCCAGTCTTCTGTGGAATTTGACCATAGGCAGGATCACGGCATTCTCCCATTTCTCCCGCGGGAGAACCATGAAATCAGCATGCATGTTCGTGTGGTTTCCAATGGAGTAACCCATATCAAGAAGAAGATTGAATTTCTCCATTACGAATTCCTCCTGGCCGAAGGGGATCTTGTCCCAGGAGATGAAGAAGGTTGCGCCGCGTCCGAACTCCGGATGTTCATCACAGTAATCTTCAAGGACAGCTACCGCGCAAAAGGGGTCGATCTCCACCGTATTTCCCCTCAGGATGAAATTGAAATTATCCTGCCATCCATCATCAAACGTGAGTATCACCGGCCTGCGATCCTCCGGAACCTGCATAAGTCCGTTCTCGATATCCTCAGAAGTTATCAGAAAGAATCCGGCCTCATCGAGAAGCTGAAGGTCCATACGCAGTCTGCCTGTGGAGACTCCGTAGTACCCGTTAACGGGATCGCTGACATGGTGATACATAAGAACAGGTATACCGCTGGGCGCATTATCATCGAGCGGATCGGGATCGGTATAGCGGAGGGGGGTTGTTCTGCCTGTATCAGGAGACCACAGAATCAGCAGCGAGAAAAGCAGCTGTATCATTGCGACGGGACCACGGTGATACGGTCAAGGTTCGTGTTCACATAACCGTCAACGAATATTCCCACCTGACCCAGAGCAGGCATTGTGGTTCTAACAACCTGTATCAGCTGTCCGTTTACTCTGAGATCAATGTAATTATCATGAACCAGTGCCGATACTTCCACTCCGGACTGGCTGTACGGAAGAAGTCTGCTGGATTCAAAGATATCCAGCCCCATTACAGGCAGCCAGAGCCCGTTGATACTTCTCTGAATTGTGTACTGTCCCCTTGAATTAACTCCAAGAAGCAGGAAACTCCGAGTTGATTCAGCCCCTACCACCAGCCCCACAACGCAGTGGGAAGGTGCATCCACAAGGTCGAACTGGGCTTCGACAAGGCCGTCATCGATGAGGCCCGCTGTGGAAAGAAGTATAACCGGTTCCGAGAAAACGGAGTTGTCTATATGCATCAATCCGTTGTAGACTACGTAATGGCATGTGGAACCGAATGGTTTTGCAAGTATATCATCAAAAGTACAGTTCATCAGCGTATCATCAACTTCGGGTGATGTTGTGAAGGCTGATGCGGTATATATATATGAAGTATCCGAAGTTGCGGTTCGTGTAGTTGATAATCCGGCGTAAAAACCCGATGTTCTGGTCTCACCGCATCCCGAAAGGGCCAGCAATGAAGCCAGAAAGAACGAAGTTACAGTAGGATGTGACAGGAATTTCATGCTTCTTCTTTCATGATTTGAGTGACAAGGCATATTTGAACCAATGAAAATTACTTCCCGCAGTCCGATTTGTCCAGTGCCAGGCAGTGTCATCCTTGCCGGCATGATATTCATTTCAGCCTGTTCCTCCGATGAGGAAGGAAGGGAGGGTGTACCTTCCACCCGGCAAGAGCCTGTAACTGCATTTGCTTCGGAAGTTCCAGGATTCAGGTTCGAGGTCTCACCTCCTGACACAGTTTCATTGAAGTGGTCAGGGGAGGGCTCTGCAGTGGTTACCGATATACACGTTTCCCAGGGGCAGGATATCCTGGAGGGTGATACACTGTTCCAGTTCCTGGAAGACCTTCGTGTTGTTGAGATGGAAAGGTTTTCCATGGAACTTGATATGGCCTCTGCCATGTTGCATTCAGATTCACTTATGCAGCAAAAGGTAGACAGCCTGACCCTGCTTCTTGATTCCCTGCTGTCAAACGCGAAAACCCTGTATATATCCCCGGTGACTGGTACTGTGGAAGAAATTCTGACCGCGGCTGATCAGCGGATAAGCCCCGGAAATGTTATTACCGAGGTTTCCGTTGCAAGCAGCGAGCTGTTCCAGGTGTTTCCTCCACCTGATTGTACAGTTAACTTCTGGCCTCCGGGATCCAGCGGTATCCGTTTTGTTGAGGAAAGGCCTGGATATGCTGTATATTCCGGGGAACTTCAGGCAATTGAAGCTCGATTCTCAGAGCTTCAGGCAGTGCCCCGATTCGCAGTATACGAAAGTGAACTTGATAGTTATGTAATTACAGTAGAGCATGATACAATACCGGTATTCCGGGCGGGTGAGAACAATAACAGCCTTGTTCTAATATTGCCAGGGGAACCTCTTACTTCGAATCTTCTGACATGGGTTGAGAAATGAATGGAGAATTCCGTTGAACACTGAGCTTGTTTTCAAAACTTCCTACGATTTTGCTCCTCTTCCTGACAGGATAATCGATGTCTTCAACGAATGGAAGATGGGGGGGAAGCTGGGTTTCATGGATCTTCCGGGAGATTCGGAACTCCTCTCTGAAACACTTGGGCTTGTGGACACCGTGAGGGGGTATGCTGACCGCATGATAGTCTGCGGAATTGGCGGATCGTCACTGGGGCTCAGGGCTCTTTTAAGCGCTTTCTCGAAAACCCTTGATGAAAAAGCGAAAGTCGTTGTAGCGGATTCACCGGATTCGGGGTTTATATCTTCCCTCACACGCTGCATGAATCCCGACAGGACATCGGTTACTGTTATAACCAAATCAGGCGGCACTGCTGAAACAATATCCGTATTTCTTTCTCTTTACAGATGGATAGCTGAATCGGCTAACGGGGAGAAGGGAATAACGGTCATAACTGATCCTCAAAAGGGAGATCTTCGTCGGCTGGCAAATGACAGGAATTGGTCATCTCTTCCCGTTCCTCACTCAGTGGGTGGGAGATTCAGTGTTCTCAGTCCGGTGGGTCTATTTCCTGCTGCTTTTGCAGGAATAGACGTTAAGGCTCTGCTTCAGGGCGCACTGGCTGTGGCAGTAGACTTTTCGGAGAAGGGCACCGCAAGTCTGGCTGCTGCAATTGCAGCAGGATTCGTAAGTAATTTCTCCAGGTATCCTGTTCACGTGTTTTTTCCGTATGAGGACAGGCTGTTTGATACGGCGCTCTGGTTCTCTCAGCTATGGGCGGAAAGCCTTGGCAAGAAGATGGATCTCTCGGGTAGGCCAACTGTAACGGGACAGACTCCACTCGCATGCAGGGGACCAGCTGACCAGCATTCACTGGTTCAGCTGTTCATGGAGGGACCCCGAGACAAAACTGTGACCATACTCACAACTCCTCCGGACAGGAATGCACCGCAAATACCGGGGGGATTCGAAGAATATCCTTCTCTGGCATACCTTTCCGGTCTTACCTCTGATGAACTCAGAACAGCTGAAGCGCAAGCCACAGGAAAAGCCTTTGAAGAGAACGATATACCGGTTAGTTACATCGAAATGAAGAAGCTGGATGAAAGAAGCCTGGGTGAACTTATCATGTCACTTGAGATAGCAACCGTTCTGGCAGGGCTGGCGCTTGATATCAATCCTCTTGATCAGCCGGGAGTGGAGAGGGGCAAGATTCTGACCTATGCAGCGTTGAATCGTCCGGGGTACGAAGCTTGATACACTGTCTTATCCTTTCCGCTCTGACTGCTGTTCCTGTTCTTCAGCCCGCACCATCTGATATTCTGGAGACATCATCCATATACTCATGGACGATTTCACAGCTGCTTGAATGGGAGACAAGATTCTTGAGAGACGGAGTTCCTGTGATAAGTTCCGGCTTTCAGCCATTTCCCGGATGGGGATCATTCGAATCCCTGAGCCTGAAATCTCCACTGGAAGCAGGAGTCTGGGGAAACGGGAGCTGGGAAATGGATTTCACTTCCTTTGCTGTTCCCGAGAGCTCGTACTCAAGCGGAGTGGGCCTTATTCAGAACACTTCATTGAACAGCAGATATTCTGCCTATCTCAGAAGACCTGTAATGTCCTATCTGCTGGTTGATTTTACGATGTCCAGAGAGGATTCTCTTAATAATCAGAGATACATACTCCGTTCAGGTGAATTTGAAACTGGAGGTCGTGGCTGGCAGACAACTGAAGACGGATATACACTTTGGACAGGGTGGAATCACGCGGATGCAGCAGCCAGGATTTCATTCGCTCACTTTCATCCGGGGGGCAGGTACTGGGAAGCTCTCGGTTCCTATAGAATGGAGGTTTCCAGGTATGATATCGAGACCGCCTGCGCAGTAAGCATTTCTGATGATTCAATACTGCATGCAGAAGCTCATCTCCGTCTGGAGTTTCCAGTATTTGGAATGAGGACTGTGTTAAGAAGCGATATTATTGACCTTGACGGAGATATTTACCCCGGGGGTACTGCCGGGATACTTGCAGAATCAGGGATCTTCAATTTTCAGGGGGGGGTCGCTCTCATACCGGATTCTGATCCCCGTTTTGTAGCTGTGGCAGGTATTGATCCTCTTGAAATCACTCTGGAAGCTGATAAGAACGGTTTTGAGGGAGGAATACATTCCCTGGTAAGTACCCGTTACGGTTTTCTACATGCTGGAGCCTCTATTGAGGAAGACAGTGTCCGTTTCAGTGGAATCGCACTGCCCTCACTGCCCTGGGGAGCTGCGGGAAGGATACATGGAGGAATCTCCTGGGAACTCATTCATGCAGATACCAGTACAAGCGGAACCATGGATATCAAGTCCTTGTTTACATTAGGCAGGTTTGCATTCATTTTTGCACTTGAGGATGTTCTGGATGATTACAGAAGTTATTCATTCGGAATAACATGGACATTCAACGATCAACCACCACGGGTTATCGAAGAGGATAATAGAAACTGATGATACTCGATAAAGGCAGTATACTCAGAATAGCAGTTCTCGCCTCAGGCAGGGGATCGAACTTCGAAGCTCTCTGCAAGGGTGACACTGGTGATGGAAGAGTTTCACTGCTGATAACCGATAACGAAGAAGCTGATGTTCTTCGAAAGGCATCAGCAATGGGAGTTGAAGCCATTTACATGACACCGGGCAAGTACCGCACGAAATTCGGGGAGGCAGAGGAAATAGAATGGACTCGTCTTTTAAAGGAAAGAGGTATTGAACTAATCTGCCTGGCCGGTCTTATGAGAATCATCAAAGGTCCGTTACTGGAAGAGTACCGGGGCAGAATTATGAATATACATCCCTCATTACTTCCTTCCTTTCCGGGGCTGCACGCTCAGAAACAGGCACTTGATTATGGTGTCAGAGTAACAGGCTGCACGGTTCATTACGTAGATGCCGGTGTTGATACCGGTCCTATCGTCCTGCAGAAGACGGTAGATGTGAAGGATGATGATACCGTTGATACGCTGTCCTGCAGGATACTGCAACAGGAGCACATAGCCTATTCCGAGGCTGTAAAGCTTCACTGTAGTGGTGTTCTCTACGATTCAGGAAGACGTATATTGTAAATGGAACAATGATGCATTTTCCTTTGATGGAAGATGTTTGAGAGGATAATGTAAAATGTACTGGCTACTGATATGGATGATGCTATTTTCTACTTCGGTTGATCCCGTTCCTGCTTCGCCTTCCATTGAACTTCGCATTAATGGAAACCCGTTGCCTGAGGACAGACTGGCATTTGTAGTGATGCCCGGTGATTATGTAACCCTGTCAGTACAGAATGAGAATACCGGATGGAGCGCTACGGAAGGATATCCATCCAGCGGAGCCGGCGGTTCCTTCGGATGGAGGGCTCCCCGGAACCATGGTATCTTTTATATTGATGTAAGCAGCGGTAATGCGGTTGCAAAGTATACGGTTATAGTTCCCGTTGAGTCCTGCAGATGGAGGACCACCACTCTTAACTCATTCCCGATCGGAAGTTATGGAGACGGAAACAAACGTGACCACCTGCCGGATTATTTCATTGAGCTAACCAGCGCCTCGTCAGGGGCAAGGATATCAACCCATCTTACTCTTGGTCAGTTTCTGTGCCGTGTCGAGGGGAATTATCCGCAGTACATGGCATTTGACCTGAGATTGGCCGATAAGCTTGAAGCAGTACTGGCCGCTGTAAAAGAGGTTTATCCCCAGGCAAACGATATTCACAATATCAGTGGTTTCAGAACGCCTGCGTACAATGCTTCCATAGGTAATGAAACGACCGAGAGCCTCCACCTGTACGGACAGGCTGCTGATATCTGGATTGAAAGCTGGCCCTCGAACAATCTCATGGATGATATAGACCGGAACAAACGAGTTGATGTATACGATGGTGAATACCTTGTTGAGATCGTCAGAAGACTTGAAGTCGAGGGAAAAGTTATTACCGGAGGTGCGTCTGCATACAGATGGATCCCAACCCATGGCCCATTTGTCCATATTGATATTCGCGGAAGCAGAGCGGTCTGGCCCACAAGCAGGACTCTTGTATCGAATCCCGTGATTTGAAAGGAATAACCTGAATGAATTCACTTAAAACCGCTATTATAGTTCTTGTCAGTGTGCTTCTGATCGGTCTTGTCATCAGCCTCTTGAGCGCGAATACTCTTTCAAAAAAGCTGATAAATCTACAGCTGGACTACAGGTTCGCCAGTGATGAATTGCGGATGCTCAGTTCTGAACGGGATACGCTTACGGATATAAATTCCTTCTACCGTTTGAGGGAGGATTCCCTGGATATGCTGGCATACAGGCTGGATTCTCTCCAGGCCCGGATGCAGGAGTTTGAGCTGAGTGAAAACTATATAGGGTACTACCTTCTTATCGATACCTATCAGAACAGATTTCACCTCAGAAGAAATATCGGTGACGGTAACGATATTCTGGTAAGGTCTGGTTACTGCGGTACGGGAAAAGGCTGGACAAGTAACGATCATGGGCAGGTGTGGAATTTCAGCACACCCAGGGGTCTCAGATACATAATAGAAAAAGGTATGAATCCATCCTGGTACAGACCGGACTGGTACTGGGAGGAGATGAACATGATACCTCCGGAACCGGATGAATACATCGTAATTCCTGATTCGATCCCATGGGAGGAGCAGATTTCCTTCTACCATGATTCCCTGACGGCATCAGAGAGAATCTTTGTCCAGAGGGTTCCCGGAGCCCTGGGTTCCTATAAGATCGACCTTGGCGGAGGGATACTTATTCATTACGGAGTGGGCAGAGGCAGAAATGTAAGCCATGGATGCATCAGAATGGGAAGCAGTGATCTGGAAGCTCTGTACAGGTCACTTCCAGTCGGTGCTCCTGTAGTCATATATTGAGAGGTTGTGTTCAGTTGCATAAATCACATATACATGCTGAAGAGAGTATTCAGACTTCCGGAAATGGTGACAGCAGGCATATCCTCATTATAGGAGTAAGCCTGATAGCTGTACTTATACTGCTGTTCCTTATATCAACGATCTTCAACTCATCTGGTTCGGACGGAGGAGTAGCACAGGCGGTTCCAGCTGATTCATCAGATACTGATACTCTGACTGTCATTGAAGATGAAGTCTTCATTCAGGAAATGCCGGAGTTCTGGCTTCAGGCAAGAGCCTTGCCCACAGGCAACGCAGGATGGGGGCTTGATATTGTTGCTCCTTTTCATAAGCTCTGGGACATCAGAGCAAATGCGGGAAGAGAATTCTTTTCATCTCCGGCTTTTGTGGACGGAGTACTCTATTTTGGCTGCAACGACGGAAATCTACGAGCCGTTGACGCTCTTAGCGGTTCAGTGAAATGGACATTCGGTACTGCCTGCGGAATCTGTGGAGAACCTGCTGTGGATTCTGAAACAGTTTACTTTGGCGGCCAGGACGGAGTAATCTATGCTCTCGACAGGTATTCCGGAAACAAACGCTGGTCAGCAGGTCTTGGTTATCATGTATTCTGTAATACGGCTGTTCTTTCCGATACACTTATCGTTACAGGCAATTCAATGGGCAAGGTATGCGCATTGGATGCTAGAAGCGGTGAACCGGTATGGGATGATGAGATCGGAGGGATAGTCCTGGGTCCTGTTATAGTGAATTCCATGGCCGTATTCTCCACTGAGAGTGGAAATATCGTCGCCTTCGATCCTGCGGGGAATCAGCTCTGGTCCAGAGACTACAGCAGCCAGGCGTCACCGCCTTCGGCTGATGCCACTGGTGTATATGCCGGTTTTTCAAACGGTGTTGTAAGAAAATTCTCATTGCACGACGGACATGTCATCTGGGAAACCGATATTGTAAGTTCTACTTCAAGATGCGTCCTGGCACGTCCGGTGATCGTAGGAGATGTCGTTCTCTCAGGTACGAATGACGGGCAACTGGTCTCTCTGAGCGCTTCTGATGGGACCGTACATTGGAGACAGGATTTTGACAACTGGATTCAGCTGCCGCCTGCAGTGGGGCAGGAGCTTGTGTATATAGCCTGTGATGATCAGCGACTGCATATTATAGACCTTGATACCGGAGCAAAAATTGATTCACTTGAAATGGATGGTTATTCCGGGACCGCACCTCTTCTTTGTAGCGGTATACTCTATTTCGGGAACACCTCGGGTGACTTCATTGCCCTGAGGGGTACTGTGCCGGAGAAAGAATTACCTGAGATACTGGAAGAAACACCGGAAGAGCTGCCGGATACAGTAGAGACAGTGGAAGAAACGATTGAAGAGCTGCCGGATACAGTAGAGACAGTGGAAGAAACTATAGAAGAACTGCCGGATACTGTAGAGACAGTGGAAGAAATGATAGAAGATCTACAGGAGACAGTTACCGAAGAGACGGTAGTCGATGAGGGAACTCCTGAGGGAATGGTACAGCCGCTTCCCTCGGCCACGGAGAATGAATCTGAGAGCGGTACGGATTCAGCGGAGACTGAGTGATGAATAGCCCCGACAGAGTACGCTCGGGATACGTAGCAATAGCCGGATTGGCGAATTCGGGGAAATCAGCCCTGATCAACGCCCTTTCTTGCAGGAACATATCTCCTTCGTACAATTTCAAAGGTACGACAAGAATTCCCATCTCAAGCATATGGATGACGGGAAGCGAACAGGTATGTTTCATCGATACTCCTCCACTGGATTATTACGAAGATGAAGAGCTTTTCAGCAGTGTTGACGTCATTTGCCTGACTCTCAATTCAACAGAGCTCTCAGCAAATATGAAATCTCCGGTTCTGCGAAGTTTTCTAAACCGAAATAAACAACTCCCTATAATATTCGTACCTACATTCATCGATTACTTTCCGGCAGAACTTCATGGAGCTTTTACGAACCAGATATCAATGTCGGTTAATTACCAGGAGATCGTACCTGTATGCGCTCCCTGCGGCCAGGGTATAAAGAGGCTTCGCAGTGTGATATCAAAATACATACCCGAAAGGGGTAAGCTTTTTCCTGATGACTGTACTTCACTGCATTCGGAAAGATTTCTGGTAAGCGAACAGATCAGAATAAGCCTTTTCAGTGTGCTTCCGTCAGAGATAGCAGCTACCACCGCAGTACAGATAGAGGAATTCTCTATCCGTGATAAAAAAAGGTATGTCAGGGGCAATCTGCATGTTGCCCGCCACTCTAACAAGGGAGTGGTAATCGGCAGAAAGGGAGCGATGCTTCAGAATATAGCGGATATAGCGTCAGAGGGTGCTTCTAAAATGATAGAAAGTCCCATTTACCTTGATCTATGGGTGAAGGTCAGGGAATCATGGCCGGAAAATTGTAATGACCTCAGTGAATTCGGGTATGTCTATTGAAGAAACAGACTGTTTTCAGCAACAGCTGCCGGATAGAGCTGGACACCTTTGAAGGTCCTCTTGACCTTCTTCTGTATCTTCTTCGGCGTGATGAGATAGATATTTACGACATTCCCGTTGCTCATGTGGCCGAGCAGTTCCTGGAATATATAAGAAAAGCCCGTGAACTTGATCTGGACATAGCAAGTGAGTACCTGGTCATGGCTGCGACACTTACGAAGATAAAGAGCAAAGCTCTCCTGCCCACCCACAGGTTTGACGGGGAGGAGGAGGTTGATCCCGGAGCAGAGTTAAGGCGTCAGCTCATACTCTATAGAACATTCCGTGAAATAGCAGAAGAACTGCAGAAAAGTGAAGAAACCTGGACCGAGATATACACATCACAGGGAGAGCGCTCCAGATGGTCTTGTGATCACGGAGAGATTGAACCAGGGCAGGCATCACTGCTTGACCTTCTAAAAGCTCTAAACAGACTCTCCGAAGAGGAAACTGAACCTCCTTCTCAGAAAATTCGGCGAACCCTGCTGACCATTAGCGAATGTATTGGTACACTTGAAAAAAGAATCGTGCCTGGTAAGATCATATCTTTCAAAGAGATAATCGGTCCTGAACCCGCAAGATCAAGGATTGTGTCATATTTTATTACAATGCTTGAGCTTATAAGAAGAGGATGGATATGCTGTTACCAGGCGTATCCGTTCTCCGAGATAGAACTCCAACGTACTGAAAGGTGGAGTGTTGATTCTTGACAGACTGGCAAGAGAAGTGGAAGCATTGATCTTCGCTTCAGATGGACCGCTCAGTATCGAGCGGCTCTGTGAATACACCGGAAGCGGTGAGGATTCGATTCATCAGGCGCTGGACAGACTTAACAAGGTGTTCCTGGACCAGCAGCATGCCCTGACCGTAATAGAGATAGCAGACGGATTCCGCATTGCAACAGACAGAGAGTTCGGAGATGTTGTCTCGCAGCTCTTCGAGGGGAGGAAACCGGGTAAGCTTTCAAGAGCGGCCCTTGAGACCATGGCAGTAGTCGCATACAGCCAGCCATGCACCAGAATATCGATAGAATCCATCAGAGGGGTTAACTGCGATAGCGCAATAAGAACACTGCTGGAAAGAGATATGATCAGGATCTCAGGCAGAATGGAAACACCTGGAAGGCCTTTGCTGTATTCGACTACAAGAGCTTTCCTGGAGTATTTCGGGCTGAGCAACCTGGATCACCTTCCAAGGTTCGATGAAATTGAAGAACTCCTTGGCATGAGTTCTTCTGAAATGGAGGAGAGGGATCTGTTTGGCTCCGGAGAAAAATAGTTACAGGCTCAACAGATACCTAGCGAGAGCCGGAATAGCTTCAAGAAGAAAGAGCGACCTTCTTATCCAGGAAGGCAGAATATCGGTCAACGGTGAGATTATCACTGCTCCCGGTTTCAGAGTATCCAATATGGATAAGGTGATCTATCAAGGGCATCAGGTAAAGCTTCAGCCTTGCAGGACGGCTGTCCTGAATAAGCCCCACGGTTATGAAACAACCCTGTCGCCTGATTCAAAGAGGTCTATCCTGAAGCTGATCAATGGTCTTCCGCCGGGAACCGTGCCTGTGGGGCGTCTGGATATTAACACCGGCGGACTGCTCCTTCTCAGCAATGACGGAGAACTGGTGAACCGTCTTACACATCCTGCATGGGAGGTTGAGAGGGAATACAGAGTGTTCCTGAAGAGCCCGCCCGGTCCATCAACCGTGCGATCTCTCAAAAAGGGAGCTTCGATAGGCCCTGGAGAATTCTCAAAACCACTTGCTGTAAAGCTCTCAGGAAAGAGATCAGTTAACATAGTGCTGCGGACCGGAAGGAATCATGAGGTTCGCAGACTTGTTGAAGCATACAACCTTCAGCTTGAAGGACTTGAACGTGTTCGATATGGATCAGTTACTCTGAAAGGTACTAAGCGGGGGGAGTGGCGCCTGCTGAACGATGACGAGCTTAAGGCTCTGATGAAAATCGTCAGACTTGATAACTCTTGACTTATACTCTGGTTATTCTAATATTTGCAGCCACTTAAAAACCTGCAGACTTAACCAGCATTTGTAGCGAAGCGTCGCAGATGCTGGTGAAATCTGCGGGTTGTATAGAAAGGGTGTGACCTTGCCTGACTCGCCTGACTAGAGTAATAGCCATTGACGGACCCGCTGCTTCCGGAAAAAGCACAACAGCTCGACTGGTTGCAGAACGGCTGGGTTTCTCATACCTCGATACCGGAGCCATGTACCGCGCTTCGGCATTGTTGGCAATCCGTTATTCAATAGATTTTGATAATCCGATCAAGGTGGCTGAGGTTATTCGCAGCCATTCAATAGATATCAGGGAAGGTAATATCCTTATCGATGATGAGGATGTTTCCGCTCTTATCAGGACCCCTGAAATAAGCGATGCCGCCAGCAGAATATCGTCAGGTTCTCCCGTCCGCCTGGAAATGGTAGCTCTGCAGCGCAGGTTCGCTGAAAACCACGATACAGTTGCCGAAGGCAGGGATATGGGAACGGTGGTGTTTCCCTCTGCAGACCTGAAGGTATACGTTATTGCCGATGTCGCAATACGGGTTATAAGAAGATGGAGAGAGCACATTGCAAACGGTGAAACAGCTGATTATGACATGCTGCTTACTTCACAACTTGAACGGGACCAAAGAGACAGAAGCAGGTCCGACAGCCCCTTAAGGCTGGCTCCCGGAGCTTTCATCCTTGATTCAACCCTTATGAGCATTGATCAGCAGGTTTCAGCCGTTCTGGACCTTTACAGGAAGAGATCGCATTGGAACCCATGAAGGAATCTGTTCGAATACGCATACAGTACTACGGTGGCTTGCTTGCGCGCATTCTGTTCGGGCACACCGTTCGGGGAGCCTCCAAAGTTCCCAGGTATGGTGGATTGATAATTGCATGTAACCATATTTCAGAAATGGATCCACCTGTACTGGGCTTCTCCATCCCACGCAATTTTGCGATCATGGCCAAGGTTGAACTGTTCAAGCACAGATTTGGAGACTTTTTCCTGAGGAAATTGAACGCTTTCCCGGTTAACAGGGCAGGAATTGATACTAAGGCTCTGAGAACTGCGATAGATATTCTGAAGGGGGGGGAGGCAGTTGTGATTTTCCCCGAGGGTACAAGAAGCCATGATGGGCACCTTCTTCCTCCGAAAGCTGGAATAAGTCTGATTGCATCCGCATCGGGAGCTCCAGTGCTGCCGGCTTTCATATGGGGTACCGATCATGCAGTTAAAGCTCTGACTAGAAAAGGTAAGCCATTCAGTGTCAGCTTCGGGAGATTGATCTCGAGCCGTAAGCTGATGGAAATAAAGAAGAAAGAGGGGAAAGCAGCTGTTGCTAAAACTATACTTGCAGCTATAGCTGAAACAGGTCGTCAAACAGGATTATATTCTAAATAGTAGTGTAAAGGAAGGAACAATGTGGCTGATAAAGATGAACTTATCGTAGGTCTTACTCTCGAGGAGAT